>JBOFRT010000291.1:0-1699 GCA_051651165.1 Cetobacterium sp. | reverse complement strand
ATATTTGTTAACTGTTTATAATTATCATCAATTATATTCTTTGAATAATTTAACTCATACTTATTTAAAGAATTATATCTACTATTTTCATATTCTCTATAAGCCAATCCCAAGATTAATCTATTTTCTTGTTCTACATTCCCTTCTGTATAATATCTATTTTTTCCTAAGAAATATAAACTTTCTGTTATTTTTCTACCATATGCTAATTTACTTAAAAATGATTCTGTACTCCCAAATTCAAACTCTAAATCACCTTTTATCCTACTTAAATTATTAATTTCATAATCACATCCTAAAGTTATAGATGTTGAAGCCTTTCTATCCTCTGAGTCCTCAGATTTTGATTCATAACTTTTTATAATAGGGTCAATCCTTTCAAATGTACTATAAATACTTAGACTCTCAGTTATTTCAAATTCTTTTTTTATTCCATATCCAACTTCTGGTAAAACTCCTTCATCATCATTCTTCTCTCTATATTCAGAAAAAACTTCTGTATCTAAATAACTTTTACTTTTTATTCCTACTAAAGTTCTATTGCTATCATCTTTTGGATCTAGATAATACTCATCTGTTAAATTAGATATAAATTCTTGTCTCATATAAACTACTGTATTTTCAGTAACACTATAGTCTACTCCACTTGCTATTCTTTTTTTATCACTTAAGAATATGTCTTGTTCATATTCTAAAAATGCCTTTATAAAACTATACTCTTCAGGCTCCCATGCTATTTTTGCTCCTATAGTATTTACATCTCCATTCTCAAGAGAATCACTTCTATAATAATGTTTTCCACCAACTTCATATATAAAATTCCCTTTTTTAGTAAATTCCAATCCTAAATATAGATCTCTTTTTTCATATCCTCCACCCTCTAATTTATCTTTTAAAAGTTCACTTTCGAATTTTAATATATTTTTATTTAAAAACTCATACTCTACCTCTATATTCAATCGTTCTATTCCTTGAGAAAGTTTTGCATCTGGATTATAGTAACTAGTATCTGATTTTTCATACTTAGCTTCCATTTCTAGAGATTCATTTTCATATTTGTAAAATATTGAGCTACCTTTTCCAATCCCTTCCTCTTGATCAATAGTTTTTGAGGTTTCAATCACTAGAAGATTTTTTTCATCATCATACAATGCATATACACCATTCATTTCGTATTCATTCATTGGATTTTCATCTTTTACATAACTTCCTCCTAATACAATGTTATTCTTAATCTCGTATTCAGCATTCGTACCATATACCCAATGTTTTTCTCCCTCTTCATCCTCTAACTCATAATTTACTTTAATAAATATAGGGTTAAAATTTAAATCATACCCCATTATTGGCTCTGCAAAATATATTCTTCCTAAGCTATAATCAATCGAATAGTCTTGTCCTCTACTTAAAGGTGTCTCTGAAATAATTCCTCCATTACTTTTATTGTAGATAACTAATTTAATCTCTTCACTCCCCTCTAAAACATCTCTATTAGAAAGAGTGTATGGTCCAGATATCCCCTCTCCTTGAAACTCTTCTACAACTTTTTCAGTATTTGTCTTAGCTATAAATGTATTTAAGCCGATTTTTTTCTCTTTAATTTCAGAAGAAAATCCAGTTAAAGTTCTTGAATATTGATTTAATCTCAATCTATCATCAAAAATATTAGAAGTTTTATAATCCCCGTACATTACATAGG
>JBOFRT010000290.1:0-1180 GCA_051651165.1 Cetobacterium sp. | reverse complement strand
TCTTCTTAGCTAGGTATTCATCCTCTGATATAAGATTTTTATCATAAAGTTGTTTAAACTTTTCATAGTTTTTTCTTTTTATTTCAAAGTCTGCTTTATTAGAAACATATGTTGCTTGAGCTTTTAAATAAGCTGATTGCACTTCTTGATCCTCTAAAACTAATATAATTTGGCCTTTTTTTACTTTATCACCATTTTTAAAGTTTATTTTTTTAACTGTTCCACCTGTTTTAGTTACAACTTTAACTTCATTTAAAGGTTCCGTCACTCCACTTGATATATTTAGTCTTGTTATTAACTCTGGTTTTACTTCAGATATTTTAATATTTTTTCCTAGCTTTTCTTTTGAATTTTGTTTTGCACTACCATTACCACATCCAATTAGTATTAATGATATTAATATTCCTAGTAATTTTTTCACTATTTCTCCCTCCAATTATTGTTTTCTATACTATATAAGCGAAGATCTATATGTTTCAAATGCTACATAATAATCTAATACTGCTGAGTTATAATCTACAGCTGCCTGTCTATATTGACTTTCAGATAATAAGAAATCTACAGTTGAAATAAGTCCCGCATTGTATCTTTCTGTATCTATATTAAAGTTTTCTGTTGCTGCTTCTAAAGCTTTACTTCTAGAGTTTTTCAGTTGTTGTAAACGTATCAACTCTCTATAATTTTTTGTAACAGACAGTTTTATACTATCTGATGTTAGCTCTTTATTTAAAGATTCTATACTCTCATTGTTCTTAGCAACATTATATTCATCAATTCCACTTCCAAATGAAAATACATCCCATTTCACAGAAACTCCACCTTTCCACTCGGCATTATCGAAACTATTTTCAAAGTTATGACTCTCTTTTGAAGTTCCATATGTTGCAAATGCATCAACTTGTGGTAATAAACTCGATCTTGCCACTATCTTTTCAGCTTGAGCATAATCCACTTTATTCACCGCCAATTTAGCAGATAAACTATTTGTTAGTGCTTCATCTAAATCTTTTCCAAAATCAATTCCTGAAGTTAGGTTTTCTAGTACTTGGAAATCTTTTAAAGTAATATCTTCGTTATTTGGAATCATTAACTTTAATTTTAAATCCTTTTTAGCTATTTCTAAATTTGTTTTAGTTCCAGTTATTTGGGCCTCTAAATCTAAAATAGAGTACTCAGTTTT
>JBOFRT010000289.1:0-1132 GCA_051651165.1 Cetobacterium sp. | reverse complement strand
AAACTTATAATAATACTTACCATTACTCAGCTCCTCCTTTTGAACCTTTTTCTAACCAAGATCTAATCATATTTTCAGCAGCAATTAATAAAATAATAATAGCTTGAATCATTATAACCATCTGGCTTGGAATACTTGTGTTAAATTGCATAGCTCTACCACCAACTCTAAGAGCAGCAAATAAAATAGCAGCCAATAAAGCACCAATAGGAGTATTTTTTCCAAGAAGAGCAACTGCAATTCCATCAAATCCATAAGTAGCAGTTAATCCTGTCTTATAAGCATATTGACCAACACCACCAAGAACTCTTTCAACACCACCAAGACCAGCAAGGAATCCTGATATACCAAGAGTTAAAATGATGATTTTTTTTACATTTATTCCATTATTTTCAGCAGCAGTAGGATTAAAACCAACAGCTTTAATATGATATCCTAAAACTGTTTTTAGTTTGGTAGGCGTTTCCCGCTGACAAAAATTATAGTACCATAAATTTTAAACTTCGTCAATAACTTTTTTTTATTTTTTTAAAAAATTTCCATTATCTTGTCCATAAGCTTCTTTTTTTCTACGTCTCTTTTTACAATTAATTTATCTTTAAATACTACTTCACCATTCACTAATACCTTATAACTTCCAACAACTGTTCCAGCTTTTATAGGGGCTACTAATTTTTTTTCTCTTTCTGTAACTATTGAAACGTCAGCATCTTTCTTTACAATTTTAGAAAAAGATTTAGTTCCATAAGTTTTTACATCTGCAACATATCCACCTGAAATTGGTATTGATACAACTGGTATATCTTTTTTTATAATATCTTTATTTTTATAATTTTCATGAAATTTTTCATTTAACTCAAGTATTTTCCCATCTCTTATTTTAGGAGATTTTCCTCCCATTACAACGGTTACTATATTAGCATTATCTTTATCACTTAAAACCGTTATATTAAATCTTGATTTCGTATGATATCCTGTTTTTAAACCATAAATCCCTTCTTTTCCTAAAAGATGAATTGTACTTTTTAACTTATAACTTCCATTTTTTATTTCAGCAGTTTTTTGTCTTGCAATTGCTATATATTCAGGATACTTTAAAGCTTCTATAGATAATCTATATATTCCGTTAGCT
>JBOFRT010000288.1:0-1653 GCA_051651165.1 Cetobacterium sp. | reverse complement strand
TTACATCATTTATGAATGTTTTACTCTTGTTAGTAATCTTAAGTTCATAAACTATATTTCCACCTTGAACATAGTCAGTTCCACCTATTATTGTTTTAGTGAATTCTAAAACTCCTTTTTCTGGATCTATTTCTGGTGTTTCAGATGTTTTGTCATTTGCTGTCACAATATTTTTAGGTATAACTCCTGTTGCTTTTGAGTTTATTTTCCCTGTTATTAATATTGTAACTGTATCATTCACATCTATATCCGCTACTAAATCTATATCACTATTTTCAGCAACAGTATTCGGTGTTATTATTGTTGTTGCCTTTTCAGATGAAATTGATACCGTCCAGCTTTCAATTGCATTTTCTAAGCTTCCTCCAGCTGTTTCTACTTTTAATTTTGAAATTTCATCTTTTATGATTACGTTCTTCGCTAATCCTATTCCACTATTTTTCACCTTAATTTCATATTCGATAATATCTCCAGCTTTATATTTTTGTCCTGTAAATACTACCCCACCTAAAGTCTTTATATTTTTAAGAACTGTTACGTCCCCTGGCGCTGAAGGTGTTTTTACTGAATCTGAAACTGGTATATTATTATATGTAGCTACTGCAACGTTTTCTATATCTGCAAAAGGAACTCCATTTTCAACATCTCCGATTGTAACTTCAGCTTCTATAGTAACCTCTACTGTTTCTAGTGGATCCATATCTACTATTGCCTCTACTGGTGTTGTAGAAAACTCTGTTGGTAAATATGTTCCTATCTCTGATCCTTTATCATTTTTAACGCTGATTACCTTCCAATTTTTAAATGGTAATATTGTCTTTCCAGCTATATTTGTACTTACTGGAATATTATTTAAAGAATCTGTTATTAATACCTTTTCTAAATGAATATTCGATTCATTCTTCGCTTTTATTACATAAGTTAACTTTTGACCTGGTGCATAAGTCGGCTCTAAAGTTTCCTTTATGATAGAGATCATTCCTGGAATAGGTTTTGTTTCAACCTCATTACTATCCACTGGTGGTTTCTCTCCATCTTTAAATTTAGCTTTGTTTCTTAAAATCGATGTTACATCCTCTTTTAATTTAGCTACTATTGTAAATGTAACCTCACTTAAAGGTGCTATATCAACTTTAGCAAATAAATCTGTACTTTCCGGTAATACTTCAGGGTTTATAAACGAGAATTCTGAAGTTTTAGTTGCAGTAATAGTCCAAGATAAGAATGCGCTTACATTTAAGTTCTCATCTTTTATTTCTGAAATTTTATCTTCTACTATTATCTCATTTGCCCATCCTAAACCAGTATTTTTTAAAGTTACAGTATAAGTCAATTCATCACTTTGAGAATAGAAATCTTTATTTACTGTTTTCTGAATTGATAGCTCTGATAACTTTGAAGTTGAGACAGCTTGTTTTACTATCTCTTTTTCTACTGGTCCACCTTCTCCTTGTTCAGTGTACTTACCTATCGCTGTATTCAATAGCGTTCCAAATACATTAGATTTTGTTTGTGCCGATAACTTCAATACTACTTCATCTCCAACTCCTAAATCTAATATCGCTTTATATGTATCTCCTGCAGTTGAGTCTTTAACTAACTCCTCTTTTAACACCGATGTTACTGGTATTTCTAAAGAAACTCTTTGCCAAG
>JBOFRT010000287.1:0-3073 GCA_051651165.1 Cetobacterium sp. | reverse complement strand
AAATTCGTAGGCTTTTTTTTTCAGTAAATATATCTTATCATAAATTTATATTATTCTAAAACTAAAGTTTAAAAGGAGATGTTTATTATGACTTACAAAAAAGAATTTTTAACAATGGATGATTATTATAAGGAGCTTTGTATCTCTCTTAATAATATTAATAATTTAAATGATGCTAAGAAAATAATCGAAGAGAAGTTTATCACTTCAATTATTCCAAATGGAGACTTTTTTGTCTATACTCACCAATTTGGATTTATTACCCTCTTTACGTTACAAGATCAGAATTATTTTGAAATAATTACCAATAAATTTAAGTCTATTGGATTGATGTATTCTTTAATTTCATTTAATTCTTTCGGTATCTTAGTATGGCAAGACTACGAAAAAGAAGTCAATTATCTTGATTGCCAAACTTTATTCAATCTTTTTAGAGATATTTCAATTTTCAAAGATTTAATTTTAAAAAGATTATCTCTTAAGGATATTTACTATTCAAAATTAACACAAAAATTTTTCATTAAAAACTTCAGTAAATTTATATTAGTTAATAGTCTTAATATTTCTCATAATCAGTTAACATACAATCCAAAATATATATTATATGGTGATACTCCATTTAAATATATTAATGACAATCTTGACTATGAAAAAGCTGAAATTTTACCAAAAATAACTTTTAGCCATAATTACCAAAGTATCCATAACACATTTTATAATAATCAAGGAGGTCTTTATGAAAATAATTAATCCAATGCTCTGCATTAGAGAAACTCAAAACAATAACTCATCTTATTTAGAAACCCAAGGAGATTTTATAGATTTGTTTACAGAGCAAAATATTCTTGATACTTTTAAAAATTTTTACAAAGAAAAAAATATCGTTCAAAAATTTGATTGGATTTTAAATTCAATTGGAATATCTTCAACAGAAAACAATCTTTACACTATAATGACTGAACTTACTAAATTGCTTCCCTTTATTCAAGCTAATTATAACTTAATTTTGATTGGAGAAAGTGGGCTGGGAAAATCTAGTATTTACTCTTTAGTACTTCCTTTTGCTAAGATTGTTTCGGGAATTCCGACTACAGCAGCTCTTAGAGGTAATGAACGAAAAAGTGATTCCGATTCCGATTTACCACTATTACAAAACAATGTACTCGTTTTAGAAGAAGTTGCTGATTGTTCGAACGCTGCTAATTCTATCCCATTATTAAAAAATACTTTATCGTCTTGTAAATTTTTAAAAAATAATAGAGATGAATTAAAAACTACATGCAGTATTGTTGTAACGTCCAACGAATATTCTAGCTTATCATCATATAAAGATATTTCTAAAAATCTTTATACTCCATTGGCAAGCGGAATAAAAGATTTAGCTTTTCTAAATCGATTCAATGGAACTTTATTACACTACAATAATATTTTTCACTCAAGAGTATATACTAAATCAGAAACTGGTATACATTGTCAACAGTTGTATAAATTATTTTGTGAACTTAAAAATTTTCCAAACAAATCATATTTTTCAAATAACTCTAAAGATTTTTCAGCTAGAGAAACCTCAAATATAAATAGTACAATTAATGGATTCGTTAAATTGTTTTATTTAGACAATGAGCCCGAAGAAGATTTTTTAAATTTTATAACAGAATGGGCAAAATATATTTTATCTTTAAATACAACAAAAGAAGAAAAGTATTATCCATTTACTTTAAAGTCTCTAAGTTTTATTAGCAAATTTTTCTTTATGAATAAAAGAGATTGTATTGAATATATATGTTTCCTAAGTAAAAGTAGACTTCTAGTTAAATTTAAAGATGATGACTTACCTACGAACTCACAAATTATCGCTTTGGATGGATTTGGTATTGATGAAAATAATTATGATTTAAACTTTATAAAAAATAATCATTTAAATAGAGATTTTTTAACTACTTTATACAAAGACAATAATTTTAAACTTTCTCTTAAGATAATGGGTAAAATTGCGACTAGCAAAAAATTTAAGACAAATGGAACTTTAGTAGATTCGAACTCTGATCAAGATTTCAATAATCTTTTACTTGACCATATAGAAACTCATTCTATTTTCAGTTCTTTTCTAAGTAAAGATTATCGTTTTAAAGGCATTCCAAATTTTTATGAAAAGATTATCGAAAATAAGGCAGCTAATCTCTTCAATCTACAAGATTCTTCTTACATAAATAAATCTTGTTATATATTAAACGATAAAAACTTTGTCTTTATCAACTACCACAAACTTTTTAATAAATAAACAGCTATATATAATTTAATTGACAAACCCAAAAATATCGGAGGAATATATGAAAAATAAAATCACAAATACTAACACAATTACTTGCACAAGAATAATTAGAAATCCAAACAAGAAATCTATAGAATCTATAAAACAATTGCTAAATATTTAAACTTTTGTGAGAGTCTCAAACTCTCACTTTTTCTAAGGAGGGCTTTATGATTAATTCTAAAAATAAAACAAGTGCTATTTATATAAGAGTTTCAACTACTTATCAAGAGGAAGGTAACTCGCTAGAGAAACAAAAAGAGAGATGCCTTCAAGAGGCTAAAGAAAAAGGATACGAGGTTTCTGAAATTTATACAGATGTAGAGTCTGGTAGTAAAGATGATAGAAGTGGATTTTTACAAATGTTAAGCGATATGAAGCAAAGCAAGTTTCAAGTATTAATCGTTACTGAGTTTTCTAGAATTTCTAGAAAGACTAGAACATTACTAGAATTCTTAGAACAATTTCAAAATAATGGGGTAGATTTAATTTCTATAACTCAAAAAATCGATACTACAACACCTGTAGGAAAACTTATGTATAGTTTAACAGGTATACTTGCTGAATTTGAAAGAGATCAAACTAGAGTTAGAGTAAAACATACTTTAACATCTATGGCTAAATCTGGAAAATTTACTGGAGGTGTTGTTCCTTATGGTTATACTTTAAAGGATAAGAAGTTAATTATAAATCCAGAAGAAGCTGAAAATATAAAAAAAGCTTACTCTTTATTTATAAAAGGTCACTCTAAAAGAAGCATAG
>JBOFRT010000286.1:0-3863 GCA_051651165.1 Cetobacterium sp. | reverse complement strand
ACTCCAATCTTTTAGAGAAAATTTCTAAAAAAGATGGTGATGTTATAACTATAAAATCTCGTCGTGGAGAGATTACTTTAAAAATAAAAGAGCGTGATGGAGTTAAAGATGGTGTAGTTTTTGTACCATTCCATTTCTCCAGTGCATTGGTTAATGAACTTACTGGTAGCGAGTTTTTAGAGCCTATTTCTAAAACTCCAGAATATAAAATTTGCCCTGTTAAACTAATTTAAAATAAAAGAAAAGAGATTAAGGTTTCTGACCAGGCTTTAATCTCTTTTCTATTTTTTTGAAAAAATTTGAAGGAATCATTCTTTTTAATTAGTATACTCGAGCCAGATTGACTTAATTAAAATTCTTTTTAAGGAGGTATCATATATGGACATTTTTGCAGATTATATTCGCTCTAATGTTTTAATTGCACTTTTCCTATCCATAGGTATTGGTTATGCTTTAGGAAAAATTAAAATTGGAAAGTTTCAACTTGGTGGAATTGCCGGTAGTTTAATCGTTGCTGTTATTATTGGACAACTTGGTTTTAATGTTCCAGGTATTTTAAAAACAGCTTTCTTTGCTTTATTTATCTATGCTTGTGGTTATGAAGGTGGACCTAAATTTTTCGGAGCTTTAAATAATAAAGCTTCTATGAAATTTGTAATTTCATCATTTTTTATGACTATTGTTGGACTTCTATGTGTTCTTATTTGTGCGTACTATTTTGATTTAGATAGAGGGCTAGCGGCTGGACTAGCGGCTGGTGGTTTAACTCAATCAGCTATTATTGGTACTGCAGGGAACTCTATTGGAAACTTGGGATTAAGTCCTGAATTAACTAAGCAACTTCAAACAAATGTTGCTGTAGGTTACTCTGTTACATATATTTTTGGTACTTTAGGACCTGTTCTTATGGTTGGAACTATCCTTCCTCTTATTATGAAATGGGATCTTAGAAAGTCGGCTATTGAACTTGAAAAATCTCAATCTAAAGGAATTGTTTTAGGTGAAAACGAGTTTTTGGCTCTTGAAAAAGTTTCTTCGAGAATTTATGAAATAACTAAGGACTCTAAATATGTTGGAAAAACAGCTAGAGAATTAGAGGAAGATTTTAAAGAAAAAATCTTTCTTTTAGATGTTTCTCAAAATGGTTCATCTATAAAAGTAGATAACTATGATAACTATGTTTTTCAAGAAAATGACTGGGTTGTAATCGGTGGGAAAACAAAAGCACTTCTTAGTTTAGATGGTGTTTTAGGAACTGAGATTTTTGATTGTACTAAGTTTTCAACTACTACAACTGAATATAAAAAATCCATTATTTTCCACTATAAAAAATTTGCGGGAAAAACAATTGAAGAGATAAAAACTATTTTACCACCTGCTGCTACTCTTGGTTTTGTTGTAGCTCAAGTTTATAGAGAAAATGAGGAGCTTCCTTTAAAACCTGACTTTAAATTTGAACTTGGAGATGAAGTTATTTTAACTGGTAGAAAGCAAAATATAGATAGTTCTTTTAAACTTTTAGGTTATGCTACTCCTAGTAAAAATGTTGTTGATTATATAACTTTCTCAATTGGTATGATTTTAGGTATCATTATTGGAGAAATTACTCTACCTGTTGCCGGTATTCCTATATCTCTAGGAACTGGTGGAGGATGTCTTTTCTCAGGTCTTATTTTTGGATGGTTGAAAAGTAGATATCCAAAAGTTGGAGGAATAGACACTGGTACAGTTTCTTTCCTTAAAGTTTTTGGACTAGTTGTTTTCGTTGTAATTGTTGGTTTAAATGCTGGTAAAAGTGCTCTTGTTACCATTGAACAATATGGTATGACACTATTCTGGCTTGGTGTTTTTGTAACTATGGTTCCACAGGTTATTACATTCCTATTTGACTACTTTATCTTAAAAATTAAAAATCCAGTTGATTCAGTGGCAATTATAGCTGGAGGTAGAAGTGCTAACCCAGCTTATGCTGAAGTTCTTAGAAAAACTCAAAATTCAACTCCAGTACTACCCTTCTCAGTTGGATATGCTGTAGCAAATGTATTTTTAACTATGTGGGGACCTGTTATTGTTGGTATTATAACTAAAAATTAATTGGAGGTATTATTATGAAAGAGTTAAGCCCATTTGAGCTAAAAGATCAACTTATTAAACTAGCTGACGAGGCTTTTAAAGGTGAAGTTTTAAATGCAGGTAGAGGAAACCCTAACTTTTTAGCTACTCTTCCTCGTAGAGTTTTTAACTTAATTGGAAAGTTTGCCATTGAAGAATCTGAAGTTTCATACTCATATCTTCACAATCATATTGGTGGATTTCCTAAAAAAGAGGGAATCTATACTAGATTTTTAATATTTTTAAGAAAAGAGCAATGTTCTGCTGAAGCAAATGGAATTTTAACATATTTATCATATATAGAGGATCAAATTGGTTTAAATATAGATGAAGTTTTAATGGAGTTTGTTGAAGCTTACTTAGGAAGTCACTATCCTACTCCACCCAGAATGCTAGTAAACACAGAGATTATTGTAAAAAAATATCTAACTAAAGAGATGTGTCAAAATAAATTAGATTGTGATTTTGATGTTTTTGCAACTGAGGGTGGAACTGCTGCAATGTTTTATATTTTTAACTCTTTAGCTACAAATAAACTTATTAAACCAAAAGATAAAATAGCTATTGTTACACCTATATTTACACCATATTTAGAAATTCCTAAATTATCTGAATATGACTTAGATATTGTTGAATTACAACTTGATCCAAAATCTGATTGGCAACTGCCTGCATCTGAGCTTGAAAAACTTAAAGACCCTAGTATAAAACTACTATGTCTTGTTAATCCAAGTAATCCACCATCAACAAAATTAAGTACTGAAACTCTTTTAAACTTAAAAAAATTAGTTGATGAGGATAGACCTGATTTAATGATTATAACTGATGATGTATACGGAACATTTAGCGACAACTTTGTTTCATGTTTTGGAGTAATTCCTAAAAATACACTTTTAGTTTACTCATTCTCTAAATATTTCGGAGCTACAGGATGGAGACTAGGTACCATCTCTATCTCTCACGATAGTATTTTTGATGAGCTTTTAAAAACAGCTGATGATGATGTAAATAATAGATATACTATAATAACACCAACTCCTAAAACACTGTCATTTATTGATAGAATTGTTGCTGATAGTAGAGCTGTGGGATTAAATCATACTGCAGGTATATCTACTCCTCAACAACTACAGATGGCCTTATTTGCTTTAAACTCTTTAGTTGATTTAAACTCATACTATAAGAACTCTTGTAAGGCTCTTATTAGAAATAGATGTAAACTTCTTTACTCATCTTTAGGAGCTCATTTTGAAGATGACGAAAATGTTGTAAGCTACTATACTCTTATAAATGTAGCAGATATAGCCCTTGAACTTTTCGATGAAAAGTTTGCACAGTGGTTTAAAGATAACAATAAAATAAATGATTTCCTATTTGCTTTAGCTAAGGAAACTGGTGTTGTGTTACTTCCTGGAAAAGGATTTGGAGATACACATCCAACTTTAAGAGTTTCTCTAGCAAACTTAAAAGAGTATCAATATGAAGCTATTGGTAAAAAGACTAAGCAGATATTAAAAGAGTTCCATACTCAGTATGAAAGTTCTAAATAGTAAAAAAGACTAGAGTATACTCTAGTCTCCCTATATTATAAGCTGTAGATACCTATTGTATCTGCAGCTTTTTTCAATGCCTTCTCTTTTTTCTTAGCTTCTATCTCCACATCAAACTCTTTAAAAAGCCAGATATATTTTTTTATATCCTCCTCTGAGATATAATCACTATGAGATTTATCATCTACCGAGTCTTTTCCA
>JBOFRT010000285.1:0-1104 GCA_051651165.1 Cetobacterium sp. | reverse complement strand
GGATTGAAAATAGAATATTTACTTGTTCTTTCACAAAATGTATCATAAAAAGAAACAACTACTTACTTGGGGGAGATTTTATGAAAAAACCAAATCTTTTATTTATTTTTGCAGATCAGTGGAGAAGAGAAGCAGTGGGATTTATGAAAAAAGAACCTGTTATAACTCCTAACTTTGATGCTTTTTCTAACGAAGCAGCAATATTCGAAAAAGCCTATAGTAGCTGTCCTCTTTGTTCACCAAATAGAGCAACTATTTTAACAGGTAAAAACCCTATATCTCATGGAGTTATTACAAATTGTAAACCTGGTCTTGAGAATATATTTTTAAAAGAAAGTGAAGTTACAATTGGAGATATTTTAAAAATTAATAGATATAAAACAGGGTATATTGGAAAATGGCATCTAGATGAACCTGAAAAAAAAGATGATAACCTTCCTCTTTCGGGAGCTAAAGATTGGGATGCCTTTACACCACCTGGACCCAAAAGACATGGCTTTGATTTTTGGTACTCTTATGGTGCCGATGATAATCATCTTTCTCCTCACTACTGGATGGATTCTCCAGAGATGATAAATATTAATAAATGGTCTGTTGAACATGAAACAGATATTGCTTTAGATTTTATTGATAAAAATAAAGACGATAACTTCGCTCTTTTTCTATCTTGGAATCCACCACATACACCTCTTGATTTAATCCCACAAAAATATGTGGATATGTATAAGGATGTTAAAGTGGAGAAAAGAGAAAATGTAATCTTACAAGATATTGTTGATCATCCTAGAACTATAACTCCATTCTCTTTAGATGAGGAAGGGTATTTAGAATCTGTAAAAAAATATTATGCAGCTATAACAGGTATCGATGAGCACTTTGGAAAGATTATTGACTATCTTAAGATGAATAATTTATTTGAAAATACTATAATTATAGTAACTTCAGATCATGGTGAGATGTTATGTTCTCATGGACTTTGGAGTAAACACGTTTGGTTTGAGGAGGCTGTTTCTGTGCCATTTATGCTTTCTCATGGAAACAAATATAAAAATAGAAAGATAACTACCCCTCTTTCAGGAGCTGATATTGCTCCTACAATACTTT
>JBOFRT010000284.1:0-1276 GCA_051651165.1 Cetobacterium sp. | reverse complement strand
ATTAGAATCTTTAGATTAGAAAGTAATATAGATCTATCTGAAGTTAGATTTAATGGAAAGGATTATATCTCAGGAGATTTAGAAAAGAAGATTGTTGTTGCTTCTAGAAATGAACTTATAGCTGATACAATAGATAAATACTTTGGAAAGGATGTAGATGGACTTTCTACAAAACAAGGGATAGTATTTTGTGTTAATGTAGCTCATGCATCTATGATAGCAAAACTACTTAATGAAAGAGGTATTAGTGCTGCTGCAGTTTCTGGAAAAGATAGAGATTCACAAAAAAATATTGAGAAGTATTTAAATGGAGAGATTAGATTTCTTACTTCATGTCAACTTATATCAGAAGGATGGGATGCTCCAAAAACTTCTGTGATAGTTATGGCTAGGCCTACAATGTCAAAAGTAATCTATTATCAACAACTGGGAAGAGGAACTCGAAGAGCTGATAATAAGGAAGCACTATATCTTATAGATGTAGTTGATAACTACTCTTTTTCATCGGTACCTTGGACAGCTAATTCACTTTTTAAAAATCCATTATATTCACCTTTTGGAGATGTTTTAACAGGATTTAGATCTTGGAATGGAGAGATGATTTACCTGGAACATCTTTTGGAAAAAGAGATTGATTTACAAGAAGTTGATATAGAAACTTTTGAAAGTATCTATGGAGATTATATAAGTTCTGAAGAACTTGCTAGAGAACTGTTCCTTTCTACAGATACTATAACTGCTTGGATAAAAAAGGGAGAAATAGTTCCTGATTATTCAACTAAATTAGGAAGGGTTAATTATTATAAATTTAAACCTGAAAGAGTTGAAGAGATAAGAGTTTTAAAAAATCTGAAAAAAAGAGATGAAACTACTATCTTAGATGATTTTTGGGAGTTTATAGAGGAGGGAAGTTATAGTCTTTCGTATAAAATAATATTTATATTAGCTCTAATTAAAAATCTTGAAAAAGATGGAGAAGCTGATTTTGAAAAGGTTAAAGTTGATTATATAAGTTACTACAAAAAGCGTTTAGCAGATGGATTACCAGTGGATAAAAAGTCATGTCCATATACAACTGAGTATTTAAATAGTGACAAAGAGATGACAAGAAATATCATAGTTAATCCTTTTGAAAAATTTGAAAGAAAAAGATTTATCTATTATGGAAAAGATCTTAAAAATATTGGATTTAGCTTTTACTTATGGCAAAAGGTAGATTCTGATTTTATAAAAAAATTAAAAAATAAGATGCTAGAAGATTTAGAAAACTACTATA
>JBOFRT010000283.1:0-1009 GCA_051651165.1 Cetobacterium sp. | reverse complement strand
TCTACATAAGTTAGCTTTACAATTTCATCATTAATACCATCTATTTGATGATCTATTCCCATGTAAACAACTTCTATTAGATACTTTTTAGGTAAAAGTCCTGATATTTCAAATATTCCTTGTTCGTCAGGTATTGCCCTATCAATTACTTTTCCATTTGTATCTTTTACTGTTACAAGAAGTTCTTCATACAATCTCATTTTATCTATTGATGAAAGCTCTAAAATATCCTCTACATTGATAAATCCTGTTAAAGTTAGCATAGGCTTTACAGGAATATGAGCTACTATAGTAGCTGTATTTTTTCCTTGAACTTGAACTTTGTTATTTCCTAATAGGAAATTAGGTTTTTTAATCTTAGGTTCTAAATCATAAGTTACATAATTTGGAACTCCATAGAACATGGCTTCTCCATTTTCATTGGTATTTATCTTTTGTTCTCCTATTTGAACCTCAACATTTTTAATAAGTTCTTCTCCCTCGTCATAAATGTCATTATCATTCTTATCTACAAATGTAATAACTTTAAGAGGACTGCTGTCCATGTTTTTGATTTTAGCAGTTGGATTTCTTAAATCAGTAATGTGATCTATTCCGAATTTGTGTTCTTGATTTCCTTTTTTATCAATAAACATTTCATAGTCAAACCAATTGTTATAATTAGTTGAAAATTTAAATGTAAATTTATCTTTCTCTTGCTCTGTATATCTAGCTTCTAGGTTATAATCAAATAATCTATTTCCGTTGCTAAAGATACTGAAAGCAACTTCATAATCTTTACCATCATTTTTCCATGTGTTTTCAAGTTTTAAAGTAGCTGTTCTAAGCCCAGTATAGTAGGTATTAAAGCTATATTTTCCTTTATCTTCAGTATGGTATTCATATTCTCCTGTAAGAAGTAAATCTTTATATGCTTTTGAATACTCTATGCTGTATTTATTAATTTTTTCTTTATAATCTATTCCATAGATTCCATCCCTTTTAGTTGCTTCTTCTCTTTCATACTCCA
>JBOFRT010000282.1:0-13940 GCA_051651165.1 Cetobacterium sp. | reverse complement strand
CGCTGGGGGAGTAACCGTATCTACGCAGCCATTCATCAGTTCGGTGGGGTGATCAAGGCCAAAACCAGTCAAGGTCTGGCCTTCACGCTGGCCAATGGTGATGGCGTCGTCACGCAGTCGGTCACGATGCCTGCGCGTCCGTTCTTGGGTATCAACAAGGACGACGAAGAGGACATCGTTCACCGGGTACGCGACTACGTCAATAAAGCAATGGGGGTTGCATGATCAAAGAGTCGGAACTGGCGCTGCTGGCGCTGATTAACCAAAGCCCCATTCGTCCGTTCATCAGAAATGAAGCCAGCCCGCTGCCCGCGATCCCTGACAAGGATGTGTTGGAGCGCTGGAGAGCGGAGGTGCCGGGCGTTTATGTGGTTGCGCTCGATGGTGAAGTGGATCAGGCCCACGTTACCGCGCCGTTTGCTGTGGTAGTGGTCGCACAGCACGCGGGCACCACCACTGCCGCCCGCCAGGGGGACCGCCGGATGATTGGCCTTTACGACATGCTGCGCATGTTGGTGGCCAGCATTCATGGCCAGCGCAGCAGTGATGTCGGGTGCTGGTATTGCGGCAAGTATCAGTTTTTGCAAGACCCGGCATTGCGCGATCACAACCTGGACGCTGCTTTGCTGCTGGTAACCGGGGTCGCCGACATTCCGGCAATCGATATCAGCGATCTCGCTGATTTCAGCGAACTGTATACCTCATGGGGCGTGGTACCCCGGGAGGAGCAAGAGGGTAAGCCGCTGTGTGAAGCCCTCATCACCCTTAACCAAGGAGCACCAGGTGAGCAACCGTAAAACCGTGCGCCCAACTGCTGGCCGCCGAGTGCGCAAACTGGACGGCTCTCTGCTGGCCGAGCAGGGCGAGTCTGTTGTGTGGATCAGTTATTGGCTAAAGCGCCTTCGTGATGGTGATGTGGAATGCGTCGCCGATGCCGCGCCGGAGCCGTCCGAAGCAAAACCTGTTAAGACCGTGAAAGCCAAGGAGTCATCTGTATGACCGTACCGTTTAACCAGGTTCCGGGCGATATTCGGGTACCGCTCGCCTATGTCGAGTTCGACAGTTCCGGCGCACTCAAGGGCACGCCAGTGCTGGAGTGGCGCACCCTCTTCATCGGCCAAAAGCTGGCAGCAGGGACAGCCAAACCGGGCGAAGCAGTGCGTATTACTCGCAAGGGTGAAGCTGCTCGCCTGTTTGGTGAGGGATCTATGCTGGCATCGATGCTGGATCTGGGTAAGGCCGCCAATCAATTCATGGAGACCTGGGCCATTGCACTTGATGATGACCCGGATAGCACCGAAGCGTCAGCCCCCCTTCAGGTGCTGGATGCCGCGACAGGAGCAGGAACCATCCCGCTGTTGATTGGTGGTTATCATCTGCAGATTGGTGTAGCGGCAGGTGATGACGTGGAAGCTATCGCATCGAAGATCAACGACAAGATCAACGCGACCACCGTGCTGCCAGTGACCTCCGCTGTGGGCGCACCAGGTACGCTGGCCCTCAAAGCCAAGAACAAGGGGGAAGTGGGGAACGGCATTGAGGTGTTGGTGAACTACTACGCCGGCGAACAGTTACCTGCTGGTGTCACGCTTGCGACCTCCCCTCTTTCCGGAGGCAGTGGCAACCCGGATATCACCGAGGCGCTTGCCGGATTTGGTGATGAGTGGTGGAAATCCATCGTGATGCCCTACACCGATGGGGTGAACATGCAGCGGCTGGAGAACGAGCTGCTGGAGCGTTGGGGCCCGATGCGGATGAATGACGGGCTGGCTTGGGGGGCGTATCGCGGAACATTGGCACAGGCCGCCGATTTTGGTAACAGCCACAACGGCCACCTGATGAGCTGCATGGCCACCAATCTGGCCCCGCAAGCCCCTTATTTGTGGGCATCTGTCTACGCGGTTGTGGCGGGGACGTCCCTTGCTCTTGATCCCGCTCGCCCTCTGCAGACGCTGGTACTGCCGGGTATTTTACCCCCCTTGAAGAGTGCTCGTTGGAGCCGCGAAGAGTGTGATCTCTTGTTGCATGACGGGATGGCCACTCACTCAGTGGGCCCTGGCGACGTGGTGATGATCCAGCGCGAGATCACCATGTATCAAAAGGACGCCTACGGCAGCCCCGACACCAGTTACCTCGATGTGCAGACGCCGGCAACTCTCTCTTATATCCGTTACGGATGGGTGCAGCGGGTCCAGAAGATGTTCGGCCGCCACAAACTCGGCAATGACGGCACTCGTTACGCCCCTGGGCAGCCGATTGTGACGCCGAAGATCCTGACCACCCAGGCGCTGGCCTACTTCATCGAGTTGGAGAAAAGGGGGCTGGTTGAAAACTTCGAGCAGTACAAGAGCACCCTGGTGGTGGAGCGTAATGCCGACAACCCGAACCGTCTGGATATGCTGTGTCATCCGGACCTTATCAACCAGTTCCGCATCATGGCCAACCTGGTGCAGTTCATCGTTTAAGGAGGGTCTATGACTCAATATGCAGGCCGTGCCGAGATCCGGGTCAATGGTGCAACCTACCGGACTCTGCAAGGTGCAACGCTCAACACCGGTGGTACTACCCGCTCTACGGTCAAAGGCTATGCCGTGTATGGCTTTAGTGAAGAGGCCACCGAACCGACGGTCGAGTGCAAAATCCCGCTGGGGGTTGATACCGATCTGATGGCCATCAATGCCATCAAGGATGCGACGGTCGAGTTCGTCACCGACATTGGCAAAACCTACATGCTGATCGATGCCTGGCGCGATGGTGAGCCAGCCAAGGTCAGCGGCAACGAGGTGGACGTGAAGTTTGCGGCCATCGAGTGCAAGGAGGTCTGATGGCGAACGTAACGTTTTCGCTCCATGACGGCCTTCCATTCGGTAAGGGGGAAGAGCAGGAGCTGTTAAAAGAAGTCGTGCTCGGCGCGCTGACGGTTGGGGATATTACCAGAGCACAGGAAGAGTCTGAAAAGCTCGTGCCAACCCCCGAGGGCTATGCGCTCATCGTAAGCCCGACCTTGGTGGGTATTAACCTGCTACGTCATCAAATCAAACAGTTGGGCAGGATACAGGGGCCCATACCGCTTGCCATGATGCACAACCTGACACCTGGCGATCTCGATCTGCTCAATAAGAAAGCGGATGCCCTGGATGCGGCAGCCCTCAAGGGGGTGGCTGCACGGGGGCGAGATTAGTCGGCACCACGACTCGATTGAAAAGCTAGCCGTGGCGCTTGGAACAAGGATCCATACTCCGCAATCGGAAATATCGGCTCTCACCTTGAGCCGATTTTTTAACCTTCTCTCTCACTCGAAACCAAGGCGGGCTACGCAATGAGCAATGACATTCGCACGGAGCTTGTTCTCGATCTCGGTGGCAACCTGGCGCAGCGGGCCAAGCGATATGAAAGCGCGATGGGGAGCATGGCTGCCCGCAGTGCCCGCAGTATGGCTTTGATGAAGAAGAGCGCGGAGCTGGTAGGTCAAGGATTAGATTCGCTGGGTAACCGCTACACTGCGCTTGTCGGTGGTGCTGGCATGGCATCCGGGGTCAACCATGTAGTGAAAATGGATAAGTCGCTGCGGTCCTTGCAGGTGACCTCTGGCAAGACAGCCGAGGAAATGAAAGAGATACAGGCTCAATTGCTGGCCACTGCACAGGCTAGCCACATCCGAATTGATTACAGTGAGCTGGAGACGGGCGTTGCCCAGATTGTCGAGATGACCGGCGATCTGGATTGGGCCTTGGCCAACCGAGAGACCATGGCCATGACTATCAGTGCTTCAGGAGCAACGGGTGATGCCGTAGGCGCTTTTATGGCCGAACTCCAGAAGTTGGGATTGACTGCCGATCAGACGCAAGAGGCTATTGCTCGCATGCTATCCCAGGGTAAGGAGGGGGCATTTACGCTTCAAAACCTCGCATCACTTGGCCCTCGAGTTGTCTCTGCCTATGCAACCAGTGGCCGCAGTGGTACTGCAATGCTCCAAGAGACGGGGGCGGTCTTACAGATGATCCGTAGAACGTCAGGCTCTGCTGAAATGGCAGCCACTTCGTTTGAGTCGCTGATGCGATCATTTAGTAACAACAAAGTGCTCAAAGACCTGCAAAAGCGCGGCATTCAAGTGTTTGACCCGGAGAAACTCAAGCAGGGTGAAAAGGTGTTACGCCCCATTAATGAGTTGATGGAAGAGATTGTTATTAAGACCAAGGGGGACGTGAGCAAAATCACCGCCGTGTTCACTGACTCAGAGGCGAGCCGTGCATTCAATTCATTCATTAGCGAATTCAAGGCTACGGGGAAGTTTGAGATCCTCGACAAGTTCATGGAGGCAAATGCCGATGCCAAGGTTCTGATCGATGATTCAAAAATCATGGCTGATTCCTATGCATCGCTGCTTTCTAACCTCAATAACGCGTGGATGGAGTTTGCTACGAACGAGATGGGCGGCCCCATCGAGGAGCTCGCTGCCAGCCTGAGAAGCCTGAAGCAAGAGGATGTTCAGCGTTGGTTTGAGATGGGAAAGGCCATTGCCTATGTTGGTGCTGGTGCTATCGCTGCCCGCAAGTTGTGGCAGGCAGGGATGGCAGTCAAGGATGGTGTGGATTGGTGGCGCTCTGCGGGTCAATCGAAAGATGGTGCTGAGGGAACCAAAGGTGGGCGGGCAGGCTTGATGGGGATGAAATTGCCGCTTCCTGTATACGTGGTCAATGACCGTATGAGCCTGATGCCGGATGAAATGGGTGGGCAGCCGGATATTGACTCCTCCAGCAAAAACAGAAGGGGGGGTAAACGTCGTCCGGGTGCGCCATCCCCACGTGGCCAGAAGCACATTCCGGCCAATAAGATGCTCCCAAGGGGGGGGGGCCTGCTGGCCGCTGGTGTGGGGGCCATTGAGCTTGCACCGACGCTGATGTCTGATGATGTGTCGACTGCAGGCAAGGTGCAGGCAACAGGTGAAGCGGTTGGTGGTGCAGCTGGTGCATGGGCTGGTGCAGCAGCTGGCGCAGCGCTCGGTTCGTTTGTCCCCATTGTCGGTACGGCACTTGGCGGGATGCTAGGGGGGATCGTTGGTTATGTCGGTGGTCAGTGGGCCGGTGAACAGGTGGCGGAGCAGATCAACCAGAGCCTCGATCTGACCGTTAAGCTCGAGGGTGCTCCCGGCACCAAAGCGGAGGTTGTCGGCATGAAGTCCAGCTCTGACAACCTTAATTCTCAAGTCTATTACGGTGCGGGGATGCGTTGATGGCCTGGCGTGATGAGTTGCGCCCCGGATCCTTTCGGGGTGTCCCGTTCCTGGTTGAGTCGAGCGATGAAAAACTCGGTCGCCGGGCAGTGCAAACTGAATATCCCGGGAGGGATGACCCCTACCCAGAGGACATGGGCCGCAAGGCCTGGTCCGACTCACTAAAGGTGTTCGTCCTGGGTGATGATCACCTGCAGCAAGCTGCCAGGCTAAAAGCCGCCCTCAATGAGTTCGGTCCAGGTGAGTTAGTGCATCCCTACTGGGGCACGATGCAGGTGCAGATTGGTGAGGTATCTCTCAGCCACTCCAGCCGGGAAGGTGGCCGATCTGCGTTTAGCATTGAGGTCATGGAGGCCGGCAAACAGCCGGCACCTTCGGCAGTGTCTGTCACTGATGCCAAGTTGGCTGCGAGCACGCAAGAGGCTCAAACCACGCTGGTCGATGACTTTATGCAAGTGTTCTCGATTGCAGACCTCCCCCAGGGACTGATAGATGAGCTCGCGGTACGCTACAACGACGCGCTGAACTTGCTGGTCCCTGTGCGCAGCAGTGTCAGCACAGTGCTGGGGGCTACCGCTCAGGTGCGCAATATCGCGGCATTGTTGGCGGATCCTCAGGCGTTGGTTGAGCAGTTACTGGCCGATGTGTTCGCCATGTTCGGCCTTTCCTCTCCCACCCAGCAATCGCCGTCATTTCAAGGGCAAGAGGGTGTATCTGTTGAGCGGATACAGGACGTGTTGAGCCGCCTGCCTTCAGTGGAAACAACTCGCCTGGTGCCTGCGAACCCTACCCCGAGCCGATTGCAGCAAGTGACCACGCAAGGGCAGATCCTGGATCTGTTACAGGGGTCGGTAGTGATTACCAGTGGCCTGACATCGAGCCAGGTCGAGTACCGGGATCGGGAGCAGGCAGCTGATGTGCAGCGTTCTTTTGAAACGGCGCTTGAGCGTGTTGAGCTCAAGGCTAGCGATGCGCTCTATGAGGCTCTGCAGCGGGTCAATGTGGACATGGTATCTGACCTCTCTGGGCGTGGTGCAGGGCTGCCATCGGTGACCCGGATCATTCCTGAGCGGCCCCTGCCCACTTTGGTACATGCCTATCGCATCTATCAGGACGCGACCAGAGCTGACCAGCTGGCCGCTCGGAACAACCTTGAGAACCCCCTGTTCGTACCGGCCAAGGTATGGATGGAAGTGGTGCAGTAATGGAGAACGTAGATGAGCAACAATCCGGGGCGCGCAGCCCTTGATATCGCAGGGCAGCGCTTTGAGGGGTGGACGGAAGTATCTGTCACCCACTCGATAGAGCAGGTGGCCAGCAGTTTTACGCTGAGCCTGACTGATAGATGGGGCGTGGCCATGGAGCCGCGCCCCATTCGTAAGGGGGATCCGTGCATTGTCTCCCTGGAGGGGGAGACCCTCATCAATGGCTACATCAATCGCCCCAATCCGGGCTACGACGCCGATGCTCGCCGCTTGAGCGTATCAGGGCGCTCTAAAACCGGCGATCTGGTGGATTGCTCTGCTGATATCGCGGGCGGGCAGTTCAAGGGGCGATCGCTGGTGCAGATTGCCACCGCCTTGTGTCAACCGCTGGGCGTTGAGGTGGTTAATGAGGTGCCTGAAGCCGCCCAGCCGCTGACCACAGATTGGCAGCTTGAGCCAGGTGAATCTGTGTTTGAGTCGCTTGAGCGGGCGGCCAGATTCGTGCGTTGCCTGCTCATTCCTGATCCACGTGGCCGCCTGGTCATCACTCGAGCGGGCACCAACGCGCTCTCTGTCCAACTCCTGTACGGCGACAACATCGTCGAGGCTGACGGACAATATGACGACTCAGATCAGTTCAGTGACTACATCGTGCTGGGTGATAGCGCCGCAGGCGGCGATGCCTGGGATGAAATGGATGCCGAAGCGGTAACGCAGACGCTGGGACGAGTGAAAGACGATACCGTCAGGCGTTATCGGCCCATGGTCATTCTGGCCGAGGATAACCTGGATGCCAAACGCGCAACCGAGCGGGCCGAATGGGAGATGCGTCGTCGTCGGGCTCGCGCCAATCAGGTTGAAATCACTGTTCAAGGGTGGCAGGTGCCAGGTACCAAGCAGCTATGGCCATTGAATCACCTGGTGCCGGTTACCTGCCCCTGGCTCAACCTGCAGCGCGAGTTTTTATTAATTACCGCGCTGACGTTCACGAAAAACCGCCAGGGGACAAGAACCCGCCTGACATTGATGCCAAAAGAGGGGTTTGACGTGGAACCAATTCAAGCGAAGAAAAAACAGAGTGCCGGAAGTGTTGATGGGGGGGGCTGGTGAGTGCTCTACAGCGCCTGACGGCCCCCTTACTGCGCCGTATGCGGCTGATTGCCGGGCGCTGCATGTTGGATGCGGTCAATGACGACCTGCAGAAGCAGAACGTCCAGGTGCGTTTGCTCTCTGGGGAGTCCGCATCTGAAATCGAGAACTTTCAGCAGGCCGGATTCACCTCCGTTCCGCTCCCTGGTGCGGTTGGCCTTTATCTGGCAACCGGCGGTAAGCGTACCTCATTAGCCTCTCTCCTGATGGAAAACAAGGCTCGCCGCAAGCGTGGCCTCAAGTCTGGTGAGGTGTGTGTTTATCACATTGGTGAGGATGACCACTATTTCATCCTGGAAAGCGGCGGCGTTGCCCGCCTCGTGTGCAAGCGCTTTGCCGTTGAGGCGGAGCAAGAGGTTAGCTTCAACACCCCTAAGGTGACGTTCTCCGAGGATGTTGTCATCGGTGGCAATGCGGTTATCTCGGGCACCAGTTCAGCAACCGACCATATGAGCGGTGGGATAAGTGGTCGTGGCCACACCCATATTGATGGCGACGGTGAGCAAACCTCATCACCACTGGGGGCCATGCGATGGATGCAGCCCTTGTAAACCGTTACGGCTATTTCTACCTGCAGCTTGATGGCGCTGACCTTGCCGTTGAGGAGGGACTTCGGACCGCCGTTATTGTGAGCCTGTTTACCGACCGCCTCGCCAAGCCCACTGACACCATTCCTGACGGGACACTGGATAGACGCGGTCATTGGTCGGACAGCTATTTGGCCGAACGCGGTGATCTCGAAGGTTCGCGTCTTTGGCTGCTGGACCGTGAAAAGATCATGCCGGAGGTACTGCGTCGAGCGGAGGATTACACCCGCGAAGCCCTTGAGTGGATGCTTAACGATGGCGTCGCTCTGCAAGTCCGGGCGACAGCCTGGACTACCGGGTCTGAGGATTTGAATATTCGGGCCAGCCTCGAAAAGCCGGACGGTGAAGAGGTCACATTCGAGTTTTTAGACATCTGGAGTCAGGAGATAAACCATGCCATTTAACAGGCCGACGCTGCCCGAATTGCTCGAGCGCAATGCGACCGACATTGAGTCAGTGCTGCCACCTGGGGATGCGCACCTGCGCCGCCATAAGCTGGCGATGCTTGCCAAGGTCAATGCGGGGGCAGCACATGGCATGCATGGGCATCTTGCCTGGCTGGCAGATCAGATCCTGCCCGACCGCGCCGAGTGGGAGATGCTGGTTCGCTGGGGAAGCCTGCGCGAGGTGTACCCTTTGCCTGCCTATGGTGCCAGCGGTGATGTGTTGGTAACGGGCCAACCCGGTGCGCTGGTGCGCTCGGGTGAAGCGTTGACTCGTTCTGACGGCTGGGAATACGTGACCAGTCAAACGATGAACCTGGATGCAACCGGTCAGGCAGTGGTCCCGGTCGTTTCTACGCAAGCAGGCTATGACGGTAACGCGGTCAAGAATACTCAGCTGCGCTTTGCCCGCTCTCTCCCCGGCGTTGCCCCTCAGGCAACGATTGTCGTGATTGGTGGCGGCGCGGATGCAGAGAGGATCGCCTCCTATCGTGAGCGAGTGATGTTTCGTTGGCGCAATCCTCCCCAGCAAGGCGCGCTGCATGACTACGTAGCGTGGGCCAGGGAAGCAAACCCTGCTGTTACCAGAGCCTGGGCCTATCGCAACGAGATGGGCGCAAATACGGTCACGGTGCGCTTTGTGACTGATCAGAATCCGGATGGGCCCATTCCTGACCCTGTTTTGATTGGTCTGGTCTATGCCCACATTCGGGCCAAGATGCCGGCCACCACCGATCTCTTTGTTGTGGCCCCTCTCACTCGCGCCGTAGATGTGATGCTTTCCATCTTGCCTGATACGCCGGAGATCCGGTCCGCGGCCGAGCTTGAGATCCGCGACTGGTTTATCAGTGATACCGACCTTGAACCCGGTGGCACGGTGTATCGCAGCCGCCTCTCCGAGGCGATCAGTAAAACGCCTGGCGAACGGGCTCACACCCTGCTTTCCCCATTGTGGGATGTTCCCATGGGCACTGGCGAACTGCCACTGCTCGGTAATTTGACATGGAGTAACTCATGAGCGCGTTTAGCGATTACCTCGAAGAGAAGCTGCTGGCCGCAACCCTGTGTGGCCAGGCATTCAACCCGCCAGAGCAGCACTATGTTGCGCTCTATACAACAGCCACGTCGGATGTGGAAGGATCTGGCACGGAAGTGATTGGGGGGGATTACGCCCGCATCCGCGTGCTGTTCGCTGCGCCAACGCAGGGCCCAGACGGTGATTTTTACTGTGTCAATGACGGCGATATTCGCTCGCCCAAGCCGAGTACACAAGCCTGGGGAACCATTACTCACTTTGCTATCTACGATGCGCCGGCAGGCGGTAATCGCCTCTATCACGGCCCTCTACTTGAGCCACGTGAGATTGGGGTCAATGACCTCTTCTTCGTGCTTGCTGGCGACCTGAAAGTAACGTTGAGCTGATATGAGCGCACTGCGGATACCGCTTAGAGCAGGCATGCGGGCCGGGTGGCCGGTTGTTACGTGGGCGGTACCGTCTAGCGGGTCGCTAGCTGCTATCGCTGACGTACCCACTCGTGCAATGGTGCTTCCTATTGTGACCGCCGACCTGAGCGCAGTCGCGACACCGCAGGTGAGCGCGTTACGTGCTCGCTTGGGCGGTAGTGCCGTTGATGTGCAAGCCAAGACATTGCTCAGAGGATTGCGTGCGGCGCTTGGCCAAGCGGGCGTGCTGTCACTGGCAGAGGTCACTCTCCATGCCAGCGCGTGGGCACCCCTTCAGCCAGAACAGCGCGTGACATATCGCCGCTATAGCCGCGCCGACTATCACCAGATGCTGATGGACTTGCTGCCACGCGGCAGAGCATGGCCAAGAGATGGCGAGGATGCCGATCTGATGTTGGGGTGGGCTGCTGAATATGCCCGAGTAGAGCAACGCGGCTGGGACTTGCTCAATGAGATCGACCCCAGAACGACCCGCGAGTTGATGCCAGATTGGGAGCGCTTCTTTGAATTGCCCGGCACGGCATCGGACGAGCAGCGACGCAAGGAGCTCATCGCCGAGTGGCTGGCGGGAGGGGATCTATCCAGGGACGATATTGATGCGCTGCTGAAGGTGCTTGGTATCACCGCCAGTGTTCACTACTGGCGGCCATTTCGGTGCGGTGTCTCGGTGTGCGGTGATCCACTGGCAACTGACTGGCACAGCACATGGACAGTGACGGTTTACGCCCCGCAAGACCTGGATCTTGTGTGGCTCGAGGACTATTTGCGCAAGCTCGCCCCCGGTGGTGACTGGGTGCATGTGGTAGCCGGGTATTGAAGAGGAAGATATATGGAATCCATCAGTGAAGCCATCTGCTTTGACCCTTTTGAAGATGACTTTGGCGAGCCAGGTGATCGGACTCTCAAGGATAAGATCGTCAAGTTTCGCAAGCCTCACCGCTGTCATATCTGCGGCACTACAACCACGGTTGGTGAAGTCGGCAGGAGCAGGGTCGATGTGTTTGAGGGCAAGCTGTATTCATTCTATTTCTGCCATGAGTGCTGCGTGGCCATGGTGACTAGCCTGGACGATTGTGAAGATGAAACGCTCATCCAGCGCTACGCACTCGGCGAAGAACGCCGAGACCTATATGGGCACTCCTGAGTTAAAGGAAAAACGGCATGATTACTTTTAGCGGAAAAGACCTGGTAGAGCTGCTGGATTTCATCAGCCCAGACCGAGAGAGCGCCCTTGAACAACTATCAAAATGGATACGCAGTTTGCCTCTAGTGAGGGAGATATCAGGCAGACAGGTGTGTACGCCTACCTGACAGAGTACCCAGACGAGGGGCTTTATGGCCCGCTCGGCTCGACTGAATAGTTAGAGGAAAAACATGGACAGAATTACGAACCCCGAGCTACCTGAAGGCGAAGATCCAAGGGAGTTTATTGAAGGTGACGTTGAGACACCGGCAACCCCCTTGAGCATTCGGTGGCTGAATGCGATGCAAACAGAACTCATTAGCCTCATTGAGGCTAGCGGCCAAACCCCCAGCAAGAACGACTTAACGCAGATATTGAAAGCCATCCAGCTCATGTCTCCCAAGGGGACCATTGTTGATGAATTCACCGAGTCTGGCACCTGGCGTAAACCAGTAGGAGCAAAATGGCATACCTTTATTGTTATCGGGGGTGGGGCGGGGGGCGCGTCAGGTGAGGTAACTGATTATGCAGTACCAACCAGAGGTGGGCCAGGCGGAGGTGGTGGCGCAATACAAATCGTCTCAATGCCAGCTCGTATGGTTGATGAGTCGTGTGCAGTAGCAGTTAGCTCTCAGCCTGCGAAAGGAGGGGCTCCATCGAATGGGATCTCTAACCCTGGGAAATATGGTGCCTCAAGTTCGATCCGTATCGCTAACCAGTCGTTACTTTATGCCGAGGGCGCACCGAGCACCGATACCAATACATATCCGCAAGGGGGGCCAGGTGGTGGCTATCGAGGTGTTTCGGGTTTGTTTCCTGGCGGCAAGGGTGCCCTTGCGACGACAGGGGCTGGCAACATCGGCAATAACACTGTCGATGGTGTCAGCACCAGTCGTGGTGGGGGAGCCGGTGGTGGAGGTTCAGGTGGGGGGCTGGCCGCCTCAGCAAGCTTTGGCTCTAATGGTGGACCAAGTGGCCAGACCTTGATGTCAGGTCAGACATCCAACACCGGCCAGCCAGGTATGGATGCTCCGGCATCTTTGATCAAGGTGGGGTTTGTTGGTGCAGGTGGCATTGGTGGGGGAAGTAATCCATCAGGTAATGGTGGGCGAGGTTCTAATGGCGTGAATTACGGTGGTGGAGGCGGTGGTGGTGGTGCGGCTAAAGCTGGTTCACTGAGTGGGGCTGGAGGGGATGGGGCTCCGGGTATCGTTGTTGTAGTCACGTACTTTTGATGGGGTTTTTATATGGGACAAGAGCAGTATCGTTTCGAGATCATGCCAGGCGGCACTGTAATTTGGGTCTCTGATAGTGGGTCTGGTGTGGCTGTGGTTGGGAGCCCTGAATGGGATGCCTATCAGGCATGGGTTGCAGAGGGAAATCAGCCGGCCTCCACGCTGCCACCCGTTCCGATCACCCAATCGATGGCCATGGCGCTTGTCGAGCAGGAGTTTGACCGAGCTTGTGAGCCTCTTCGCGGTTCTTCCCCGCAGGCTGAGATTGATAGCTGGCCGATGCAAGTCGCGGAGGCTAGAGCTTTTATGGCAGATGCATCAGCACAGACTCCACTTATCGATGGGGTCTTGCTGCCCTGGGAAGACAAGCATGAGTTTTGTGTCTCGGTCATCTCTAACAGCGAAGCCTATGCCGTAGCGATGGGGGAAATCCTGATGTGGCGGCGTATTGCGATCGCGGCTGTCGAGGCAATGTTTGAAGATGGCCCGCGCCATGAGTTTCACGTTCAATACCCGGAGGTGCCCAGTGCATCGTAATTCACATCCTACAGCACCAGGTGGTCATCATACTGATGGTGATCCGGCAAGAGGCATTGCCCCCACGGTTGTCCCTGCTGCCACGATGGAAGCGCTGCAGGAAGAGTTGGCTAACTTCATCCTGAGTCGCGGCATCACCCTCAACAAGCAGGACAACACCCAGCTGAAGCAAGCCATTCTGGATGCTATCGACAAAATCGTACAACACGAATTCCAGCAGCATACTCCCGGTGTCGACCCGCACCCGCAATATGCGTTAAAGAACTCGCTGCGTGAGGCGGCATTTATGGATACGGGCACGACACCGGAAACTGTTGCTAAAGGAGATCACACACATTCCCAGTATGAACTCAAGTCGAACTTGAAGGCTGGGGCCTATCGAGATGTCGGATCTGGAGCAGAACAAGTAGCGCAGGGAAATCATTCGCATAGCCAATATATTACCCAGCAGCAGCTTAATGAGCAGCTTCAGCAAATTGCACAGGGTGTTAGAAAGCCTCTTCATTGGGGCTATACCCAGCAAGTCGGCTTCAATGCTATTGGTGTAAATAGGCTATTCATTCTATACAACACGTCTGGCTATGGTTGGGCTCAGCACGAGGTTGATATCGCCCTCGCAGTGTCGATTGGAGAGATTAGGATTTATAACCGCGGTGGTGAGAATGCCGACCGTAACTATGACACTCGGATAGCTATAGGCAAAAGTGGGGACTGGGTCACCCTATCAACCCAGGGGCTATGGCCAAACACAGCCATTCTTGGTGTTGTTGGATACTAATTGCCAGCAGTTACAGCAGTGCTGGGGTGGTTGTTGCTGAGGTCATCGATCTGTATTGGTGAGCATTCGAATGACCAAGCAATACGATTTTTGGTCCGAAACGCAGAGCTCCGATCTCAGCTCCAC
>JBOFRT010000281.1:0-1806 GCA_051651165.1 Cetobacterium sp. | reverse complement strand
TTTACTCCAACAGAAGCATCGATAGCAGCTGTGTTATATGCTGTTATAGTTGGAAAGTTTATATATAAGGAGTTAAAATTTAAAGATTTACCAAAAATACTTTTAGATTCAATGGTTGGAACATCAGCTATTATGTTATTAGTGGGATTTGCAAATATATTTGCATGGATTTTAACAAGCCAACAAGTTCCTCAAGCTATAGCAGAAGGGGTTTTAGGAATATCTCAAAATAAATATATTGTTTTAATACTTATAAATCTACTTCTTTTATTTGTGGGAACATTTATGGAAACAATAGCTGCATTAGTTATACTATTTCCAGTTTTACTTGGAATAGTTATACCTTTAGGAGTGAATCCAATTCAGTTTGGAGTTATGGTTGTTTTAAATTTAATAATAGGACTTACAACACCACCAGTAGGGGTATGTTTATTTGTAGCTTCTAGTATTGGAAAAATATCTATGGGCGAAGCAATAAAAGCGATAGTTCCATTTTTATTAATTAGTTTAGTGGTATTAGGAATGGTAACATTTATTCCTGCAATAAGTTTATATTTACCAAATTTAATATTAGGATAAAAAGGAGTTTAAATGAAAGCGATAATAGTATCTAAACCAAAAGAATTACAGATTGTAGAAAGAGAAATACCTAAAATATCTGAGGCAACAGACGTACTAGTAAAAATAAAGGCAGCAGGAATATGTGGTTCTGATGTTCATATTTATCATGGAACTTCTCCAGTGGCAACTTATCCAAGAGTAATAGGACATGAAATGGTTGGAGAGGTTATAGGTGTTGGAGAGGATGTAAAAGATTTAGAGATTGGAGATAAAGTCGTTGTGGAACCGATGATTGCATGTGGTGAATGTTATGCATGTAAGTCAGGAAGACCAAATGCATGTTCATCTCTTAAAGTTAGAGGTTGTCATGTAGATGGAGGATTTCAAGAATATTATGTAGCTCCTAGAAAAAATATATTTAAATTTGACAGTTCAATCTCTTGGGAAGAAGCAGCTATGATAGAACCATACACAATAGCTGATCAAATAACTTGGAGAGCAGATATAAGAAAAGGAGATTATGTTTTTATAATTGGTGCAGGACCAATAGGACTATGTGTTTTAGAAATGGCTAAATTAAAAGGTGGAATTTGTATAATTTCAGACTTTAATGAAAAAAGATTAAAAGTAGCTAAAGAGTTAGGTGCTGATTATGTAATTAATCCAAATTTAGAAGACCCTTTAACTAAAGTTAGAGAGATAACTAATGGAATGGGGTCAAATGTAACAATAGATGCAGTTTGTTTACCAAAAACATTTGAGCAAGCTATTGAAATAACATCTGTAGCCGGAAGAGTTATGTGTTTAGGATTTTCTAAAGACACTTCAGAAATAGCTCAGTTAGGTATAACTATAAAAGAGTTAGATGTTAGAGGTTCAAGACATCAGACATATAAATTTGCAAATGTTGTAGAGCTATTTAATGATAGAAAATTACAAGCTAAAAAATTAGTATCAAATGTTATCCCTTTTAAAGAGGTAGATAAAGCGATGGATTTAATAGAAAATAAACCAAATGAAATTTGTAAAATAGTACTTACATTTTAAATAAAAGGAGAAAGACAACATGAAAATGACATTTAGATGGTATGGAGAGGGAAATGATAGTGTAGAGTTATCTCAAATTAAACAAATTCCTGGAGTGGAAGGGATAGTTTGGGCACTACATGATGTTCCAGTTGGGGATGTTTGGCCAATGGATAGAATATTAGAGATAAAAGAACAAGCTGAAAAAGCAGGATTACA
>JBOFRT010000280.1:0-2587 GCA_051651165.1 Cetobacterium sp. | reverse complement strand
TATCCCCAATAAAAATTTTGACGAATTTTTATTTCGGCAAATTCCCCTTTCAACTGATTTCATAGCTTTGTCTAGCTCCACCAACTTACTCTTGTCCTCTGCAACCTCTACCTTTGTATTTTTTATTAGACACATAATACCACACAAAAAAATTTAAAGCAAATCTTTTTTATAATTTGAAACTTCTAAAATAAAGACCCAAAGGGGAAGGTTTGATGTTACTTTCTAACAATCCATAAAATTAGTAAGAAAGCACAGCATATAGCTATTGCTCCACCATCTAATGTTAATGTGTTGATATTAAGTTGAATCATCCTAAAACCTCCGTAAAGTAATTTCTACTGCCTTGTTCAAGGGCAGAAAAAAAGCCTTCACTTTCGTGAAAGCTTAAATTCTGAACATGAGCTAAAGCTCTTTTAGAAATTTACTTTACGGTTGACCCCTTCAGGTCTTACTTGAATTATATCCCAACTCCAACAAAAAGTCAAAAAATTTTATTGATTTTTGTCTTCAATAAGAGTATAATATTTTTAACAAACAAAAAGATTCAATGACGTAAGTTTCATTGTACGAAAAAGAGCTAGGGGCGAAAACTAGCTCTTTTTTTTATTATGATATAATTATTTTTAGTGACTGTCTACCGTTGTTAATGGTATAATAAAAATAAAAGTTAGGAGGTTTATGGTGGGACAATATCTTTTACTTTGATTTTTTTAAAAAATATGACCGTTGCCTTTTTTGAAATCTTGTTTTCTGAATTCATCATCATATTTGTGTTTTGACACTTGGTCCACCTACCTCAATTTATTATCTAAAACTATGATACTAATTAAAGTAAAAAGTGTCTACTAAAAGATTATAACACCACTAAAAATAAAATTCCCCCTTCTAGATTAAAAAAATCTGAAGAGGGAATAATTAATTTACTCTTAAATCTAAAAATGGAATAATATAAGGTGGAAGACCGCTGTAGGTAATAATATTACTAATTATTGGCCTCATATAAGATAATAATATTGATGGAGCTACTGAATTTAAAAAATCTGAAATTTCTTCTTCAGTTGCATTTTCTTCCCAAGAAAATTGACCAAGAATTTCACTTTTTAAAATAAATGGAACATCTTTTATATCTTTTTCGGTATTAAGCATAATCATTAAAAAAACTTGTGCTTTATTTTGTGTTGTGCTTAATTCATTTGTTATTTTAATATCTATATTTATGTTAGCTTTGCTTGTATTTTGATCAAACTCAGTATTACTTAAAAAATCCATTTTTTTTATAAGAGGTTGTTTCAATAAATTAAAATTACTTTTTTTCATAAAGATTCTCCTTAAGCTGCTATTTCATAGCTAGCTATAATTGTTTTAGTAGTATAGTTTTCATAAATTATTTCATTTAACAGATTATTTTCTTTACTAAAAACTAGTTCAGAATTATTAAATTGACGTGAAGACTCTTTAATAATTTCAGCATCAGGATAAAGATTCTTTAAAATGTATAGATTTTTATCAGGAATATTTGCATCTACTTTAATAATCTCTTCTACATTTCCCCAAAATAAATTTTTCATATTGTTTCCTCCAAGTCTTTAAATTCACCTTCTAATATAATAGTTTTATGATTTAATATATCAACCCTTGATATATCAAATTGTTTATTTCTCATGATTAATACTTCCTGTTCATTTTTATATTTTGATAAAGGTTGTATATACCCACAAGAACTACCCGCTTTTAAAATACCACGCATTAAAATAAAAAAATTATCAGGTTGAGTTATATATAAATAATTTTCTAAATGATTTATTGCACACTGCTCAGATATGCTCGTAGAAATATAGTTTTTAAATGTTATATATTTTTTCACATATTTATAAGTTGTTAAAATATCATCCAAAGTTATTTGTTCACCATTATAAACTAAATTATTATAATTTAATTCTCCTTGAACTCTATAAACATTAATATCAACGTTTAAATTAAATTTTTTTAAAGCTGAATCAATATGCTTAATGAAAATTTCAATTTCTTTGTTTATCTCAATTCCTCTAAGATGATTATTAATTTTTTGATAATAATTATTTTTACCATCTAAAGTATACTTAAAAATAGCTTCTTTTTCATGGGTAGTTAAACTCTTTACCCAATCGTTTAAAAATTTTTCACTTATAATTTGGCTATTAGACATATAGGTTAATCCTTTTTTATTTTATAGTTGTTATAAGTATAACATAAAATTTATTAAGTTTAAATAATAATACAAAACTTATTAATAATTTCCTAGTATTTTATTTTATTTTATTTTATTTTGCTCCTCAGTAGAAACTCTGTGAACGTCAATCATATTTTAAAAAAATAGCTAGAGTCTTAATTAGACTCTAGCCCTTATTTTACCTATTATTATACATCTCTTCATAATACTTTTGATAATCTCCAGATGCTACTTCTTCTACCCATTCTTGATTATCTAAATACCATCTAATAGTTTTTTCTATTCCCTCTGTAAACGATGTTTCTGGATACCATCCCAGTTCAGTTACTATCTTAGTTGGATCAATGGCATAGCGAGCATCATGCCCTAATCTAT
>JBOFRT010000279.1:0-2501 GCA_051651165.1 Cetobacterium sp. | reverse complement strand
AATTACTTTCTATTATCTCTTTAAAATCATCTATTCCCACTGGCAAACTTTTCTTAATCATGCTTTCACCTCACCATATATTTTTCTTATATTATACCATACCTTATATTTTTAAACAAAAAAAGTAGTGCGTCCACACTACTTTAATTTATCTAAATTTGTTCTACTTTTTTAAAACTTTCAATAAACTCCTCAATATAATCTAATACATCTACAAGTATTCGCTCTCCAAGATCTACTGTTGAATTTTTAGGATCATAAGGTCCTATCCAACCATTTGGAACAACACTTTTAAAACTTCTCATTATTTTAACATTTCCATTTTTATAGTTATGAAGTGTTATATATTTATTAGTTATCTCATCTGATAACTCATTTATTACTAATGGTTCACAATACTCTAAATTTACAGAACCTCTATCTATTGCCATAACTGTACTAGTTTCTTGGATATCTCCATGACCACCATCATAATCTGGATTTAAAAGTTTGGCTAAATTCCACCAATCAATAGTTGCTACTAACCCACCTTTTTCAAAAGTGTCTAGTCCCACTTGATCTAAAGCTGATATATTTCCGCCATGACCGTTAACAAATATAAATTTCTTTAATCCACTATTTAATAAAGAGTCCACAATAGAATTCAGAATATTTATAAGATTATTGCTTCCTATATTTATAGTTCCTGGAAAATCTTTAATTGATTGACAGTTCCCATAAGGTATTGGAGGAAGAGTTAAAACATCATCTCTATAAGATAGTTTTGATACTATATAATCTGGTATTATGTAATCTGTTCCAAGGGGAGCTTGAGCTCCATGATACTCAATGCTTCCAATGGCTATTATAGCTATTGGAGATTTCTTCATAAAGTTTACAACATCTTTAGCTGGAGTATTTGATATATTCATAGTTCACCTCTTTTATTTATTAGAAAATTTTACATTATATAAATCAAAATATCCTGTAGGATGTAGAACAAAATTTTCTACATATTTTTGAGTAGCAACATTTTGATTATTATAAACCATAGTTATAGATGGGATCTCCTCTTGGATTATTCTTTGAGCCTCTTTATAGTTAGCCATTCTTTTCTCTTGATCTGTTGAAACTCTTGCTTCATCAAGTAGCTTATCCACAGTAGCATTTGAATAGAAAGATCTATTTCCTGGTCTTCCATGAGCTGAACTATGGAAGACTGGGTACAGACCATAATCAGGATCTCCTGTTACAGTTATCCATCCTAAAATATACATATCGTGCTCTCCTGCAGCAGTTCTATCTATATATGCTCCCCATTCAAGAGTTTCAATAGTTGCATCAATTCCAATTGTTTTAAATTGGTCTTGTAAAATTGTTGCTATATCTTTTCTAATTGTATTATCACTTATCCAAATAGAAGTTTTAAATCCATTTGGGTATCCTGCTTCTGCTAAAAGACTTTTAGCTTTTTCTACATTATACTCATAATTTTTAACATCTTTATTATATTCTGGAATTTTTGGACTTAATGGTGAATTCCCTGGAACTGCAGTATTTTTATATGCAACTTCTATTATATCATCAACATTTATAGCATGAGCAATAGCTTGTCTTACTCTTACGTCATCAAAAGGTTTATGCTGAGTATTTAATCCTAAGTAAGCATTTCCTAAAGATTGCTCCATTAAAAACTTTAAACTCTCATTACTTTTTATCTTATCTATATCAACTGGTTCAACATCGTAAACTATATCAGCTTCACCAGTCTCTAAGGCTATTGTACGATTTGTTCCTTCTGGAATAGACTTTATTATAACACTCTCTATTGGTGTTTTTCCCAAATAATAGTCAGGATTAGCTTTTAAAAATATTCTATCTCCTGCTAGCCATTTATCAAAAATATATGGTCCTGTTCCAACTGGGTTTTGGTCATATTTTTCACTAGAATTTGTTACTGCTTTTTCATTTAATATAACAGCTCCAGGATGGGATAAGTGACTAAGAAGTGGTCCAAAACCATCTTTTGTTACTATCTCCACTGTATAATCATCAATAACATTTACTGCCTCTATCTCACTTATAAGAAATGAAACAGTTGGCTGATTTTTCATTCTATCCAATGTGAATTTAACATCTTTAGCTGTTAGCGTCTCTCCGTTATGAAACTTCACATTTTTTCTTAAATTAAAAATAGTTTTTCTTTCATCAATTTTTTCCCAACTCTCTGCTAACCCAGGAACAATATTCATATCCTTATCTTTTTTTAACAATCCATCATAAATTTGATTATAAACTCTTACCGTTGGAGTATCAATAGCTTTTTGTGGGTCCATTGTTCTTGCATCTGACCCTTGAACTATAACAAGAGGTTTCTCCTCTTTCTTCTCCTCCTTTTTTTCACATCCTAAAAGAGTAAGCATCCCAATAATTAATAAAAATATTTTTTTAATCATAATTCCCTCCCACTTTTTAAAAAACTTTTTTTATTTTTAAGGACAATGATAACATATTTTTATACA
>JBOFRT010000278.1:0-1930 GCA_051651165.1 Cetobacterium sp. | reverse complement strand
GAAAAAAATAGAGATGATAAATAGATCTTATTTCCATCATATAACTAAAGGAACTGTAGGAGCTTTAGAGTCAGCTTTAAAAGCAATTGTAAGTAACTTAGAAGTTAAAGAGTGGTATGAATATGGAGGCAATCCATTTATGTTTAGATTAATTGTTGAAGGGGATATATTAACAGAGGAAGAAATATCAACAGTTTATAAATTGGTAGATATTTATAAAAATGTTAGGTCTCATTTAGATGGCTTCATAATAACACAAAAAAATGATTCTTTAGTTAATTTTATAAATGGAATACATGATCACAAAAAAGTAATAAATAAATTTATAGGGTAGGTGGAAAGATGTTAGCAACAGGAGGAGTTATTTTAACCTCGGCTGGAGCCTTGATGATTTCAAGGTCATTAGAATTAGTAAAACCTATTGAATTTACACATATGAAAATAGGTACAGGAGATATAAGCTCATTAGATAGTGCTAGAGCTTTAACAGATTTGGTAGCTAGTTATAAGACAATTAATATGTCTTCAATAGTAAGAAGTGAAAATACAGTTAGAATAAGAGGAAGTTTTACAAACGAAAGCTTTTCTAATGAAGTAACTATAAAAGAAATTGGAGTATTCGCAAAAATAGGAGCAGAGCAATCTGTACTATTTGGATATGTAAATGATGGACAAGGAGAAGTAATACCTCCTGGAAACTCAGGTAATGTAATTTCAAGAACAAGAGATTTATATATAGGAGTTACAAGTGAAGCAGAAGCTGTAATAACAATAGATAAGAGTTTAGTATATCCAACAATTGAAGATTTAGAAGAAGGTTTGAATCAAAAAGAAAATAAATTTAATAAAAATAGTGGATTTAATAAAACAAAATCAGATGCAACAAATTTAAAAGATTCAGAAACTCTTGCAACATCAATGGCCGTAGCAAAAACTATGGAGAAAGCAGAAGAGGCTTTGAATAGTGCAGGAGGTAAGGAACCAGCATTTAATAAAAATACTGCATTTAACAAGAATTTTGGTACAGGACAAAATGAGATTTTAGAGGGAAGTAAATTAGCAGAAATATTAGGGATTGAATATGGAGGTATTTTAAATAATACAAACACCAAAGTAGCAGGAAAAGGGTATTATGATACGGCAAATAAAAAGATATATAAATGTACTACAAACACCTCTATAAATTACGCAGATGCAGGATATTTTATTGAAGTTTCTAACAATGATCTTTTGGGTAAATTACAGAATTTAAGTAAAAATCCAACTATTTTTATGGTTCGTGAGTATATTGAAGATGCTAATTTAATAAAAGGGTTAGGTTCATATAGAACAGATCCTTTAACTAAGAATATTCCTATAAATAATTACGGGATATTAAATATAACTGGTTGGGTATCTTCAGAAGGAAATCCGACTAATTATACTGTTGCCCAATGGATTGAGTATAATACTGGAAGAACTTTTATAAGACACTTTGATGTTCTACCTAATATCCAATGGTATAGCTGGAGAGAAATACCTTTAAATTAATTCCCATTGAGACCAGATATACGGTGGATATACATCACCACCTGTTCTTCTTCTAACGGCTATTTTTCCATGATTATAAGAAAGAGCCATTTGGTGAATATAACCGCTTCCAGTATTTCTAACAGATAAAAAGGCTTGAGAACCACAGAAATCCCATTCAGCGGGAATAGAGGTATAACGTGAATCTAATTGGTATTCTCCACTTTCAATAGCTTCATCTTCTTTGATAACTCTGTAATCATTTTTTACAGGCCATATTGGTAAATTCTGTAATATTAGATATTATACATGCAAATAAAAATAGAGTTTTCAAGGTGACTATTTCCCATAAACTCGATATCTCCATTAGGTTTAAAATACATAGTATGTGAGCTACTATTTGAATTTATATTGGAAATCA
>JBOFRT010000277.1:0-4323 GCA_051651165.1 Cetobacterium sp. | reverse complement strand
TAAATTATCTAAAGAATATGAAAAAAGCACAAAAGAAGTTGAAAAAGCTAAAGCAGCAGTTGAAAAATATACTCAAAGTTCAAAAACACTTGAACAACAATCAGAAAGTTATGCTAAAAAATTAGCAGCAGCTAAAAGTAAATTACAGACATTAGAGAAAGCTCAAGAAACAAATACAAAAGCTGTTGAAACAGCCAGAAAAGTAATAGTTGACTATGAAAAAGTAATTTCAAAAAATAATGAACAATTAAACAAAGCTAAAGCTAAAATGAGGGAATACTCCAAAACAGTCGCAGATAGTAATAAGAGAATAGCAGAGGCTAAAAAAGCTGGTCAAGAATGGGGAAAAGCTACTTTAAGTGCAATGGATAACATTGTTAAAAGATCATTACAAGTAGCTGGAGCAATAACATCAGTTGTAGGAGCATTTGCTATTAAAGAAGGATTTAGCGAGGCTATGAACCTTGAAGGATATAAAATGCAGCTTGAAACAGCAACTAAATCTACAGAAGATGCAGCAAGATTAATGGCTAAAGCAATTAAATTTGCTAATTCAACACCATTTGAAACTGGAGAGGTTGTTGAAGCAACGGCTAAAATGCAAGCTTATGGAATGGAAGCTGATAGATGGCTAAAAGATATAGCAGATATGGCTGGAGCTACAAATAAATCAATAGATCAAGCAACAGAGGCTATGGCTGATGCTGTCATGGGAGAATGGGAAAGATTAAAAGAATTTGGAATAAAGAAAGAGCAAATAATTGCAGCAGCAGCAAAAAAATATGGGAAAAATATTGTTTTTAATAAAAAAGGGCAAGTTAAACAAGAAGAAAAAATGCAAACGGTCCTTCAAGAAGTTTTACAAGAAAAATTTAAAGGTGGAGCTGAAAAACAAGCTAAAACAATGAAAGGGTTATGGTCAACAGTAACAGGAGTTACAAAGTCAGCTTTAGCTAAAATTGTTGGAATAACAGAAGAGGGAACAATAAAGCAAGGGAGTCTTTATGAAAAACTAAAACAACAAGTTGAAAAAGTTGTAAATATTTTAAATAAATGGCAAGAGGATGGAACAATAGATAAAATTGCAGAAAAAGTAACAAAAGCAGTAGGAGATATGATTCTATTTTGTCAAAATTTATTTGAGTATATAAAGAGATATAGTCCATTAATAGAAACTATTTTAGTATTTGTATCAACAATGTATGTAGCTACAAAAGCAATAGCAGCAGTTCAAAAAGTTATAAAAGGATTAACATTTGTAATGGGAGTTTTAAATGGAACAATAGCATTAAATCCAATGACGTGGCTAGCAATTGGAATAGCAACAGTAATAGCTGGATGTTATTTACTATGGAAACACTTGGATGTAGTTATAAGTGTATTTAAAGGGGTATTCAATTGGGTTAAGAAAACTTTAGATTCATTTGGGCCTTTAGGTTTTGCTTTTGCTTTGTTAGCTGGGCCAGTTGGAATTGTAATTACAGTTATTTTAGGATTAATACAACATTTTGATAAATTGAAAAAAATGGTTTTAGGGATTCCATCAGCATTAAGTGAGTTAAAAAAATGGCTTTTAGATAGTTATGAAAACTTTAAAAAATGGATAGGTGGTTTAAGTGAGGCATTTTTCTCACTTGAAGGAGTTAAAAATACAATAGAAGCAGTAAAAGGAGTGGGAGAGGTTTTAACAGGATGGATAAGTTCAGCAATAGGAACCTTCCAAGAATTTTATGGCTGGATAAAAAATCTTTTAGATGGGATTGGAAATTTTGCATTTTTATTAGGTGGGCCAATAGCACCTTTGCTTGGATTAATACAACATTTTGACAAACTTAAAGAAGTTGGAGAAAAAGCATGGGGAGTTATTAAAAAGATATTTGGAGCTAAAGATACAGATATTTCAATAACAGAGAATAAGACTACTAAAGATAAAATGGAAGCTATTCAAACTTTAAGAGCAAATAATCCAGTAGGAATTGGAGGAGTAAAACTTCCAGAACTTAATCTTCCAAAAAAGTCAGAAACTAATTTTAGTCAGGATAAAAAGCAGACTCAAACAACAGTATCAGCTAAAGAGAAAACACCTCCAAATGTAACAGTAGTATTAAAAGGGGATTTCTATGGATTTAAAGATTTTAAAGCCAAAGTTGCAGAAGCAGTTGTAAAAATAGCAAATCCAAATATGTCAAACATGGTGTGAGGTGAAAGATGATTTCAAATGTAGTAAATTACATATTAAAGGGAATGGAGATATATTTCTCTGTAGACAACAATAAAGAAATATTTAAACTTCCATATGTTCCTCCAGATATAGAGTTTGAATCTCCATTAGATTATGAAACTTTTGAGACTACAAGTGGAAAAATATTAACTCTAATTGGAGAAGATGGATTGAAAACTTTAACTATAGAAAGCTTTTTTCCCGCAAAGTTTTATGGATGGTTAGGTAATATGACTTTAGCACCTTTATGTATTGATTTTTTTGAGAGAAACAGAAAAAAGAAATTAAGAATTGTTGTTGTGAGTTTATCTATTAGGGAAAATATGGAGTGTATTATAACTGATTTTAAGTATAAGAAAAATCAAAATGGAAATATAAAATATACTCTTTCTATTCAGGAGTATGTAGACCCTAATAAGATTGGAGGAGTTAGTGCATAAATTAAAATTAATTCAAGGAGAGAAAATAACAGATATATCAAAAATGGCTGGTAGTATAAACCTTACTACCAGTATTGATACACTAGGAGCATCATTTGAGTTTAGTATGCCAAGAAATTTTAAAGATTCAAATTATGCTCTAACAGAAACAATAAAAACAGGGAATATTATTAAATTTGAAAATGAAAAGAATATATTTACAGGAGTAATTGTTGATATAGATACTCTTAAATTTTCAAAAGAAATAAAATGCTTTGATTTCTATTTTTATCTAAATAAAAACAAAGTTATAAAGCAGTTTAATAGCTTAAATGCGTCATCATGTATAGAAAGCTTATTAAAGAGCATTGGGGCTAGAATAGGGAAAATAGAGCGAATAGCGACATCAATTGACAAGATATATAAAAATAGGACTGTTGCTGAAATAATAGATGATATTTTGAAAATAGTTAATGATGAAACAGGAAAAAAATATCTCTTAGAGATTGAAGGAACAACATTTAATTTGGTAGCTCATAGAAAAATAAAAGTTCAAGTAACTAATAATATATTTGGAATGCCTACTCTTACAGAAAGTATTGCAGATATGAAAAACGTTATTTTAGTAGTTTCAAATGATTCAGAAGATGAAAGTATTTATGCAAAAGCTGAAGATAAAGAAAGTATAAAAAAATATGGAATGTTACAAGAGATAGTTGAAGTAGATCCAGACAAAGATGATATTTCAAAAGTTAGAAATATAGCTGCTCAAAAGTTAAAAGAATTAAATAAAGTTTTGACTACTTCAAGTCTTGATGTATTGGGAAATGATGAGTTAAGAGCTGGAAGGCTCTTAGATGTTGAAATTAAAGAGTTTGGAATAAAAGAGGAGTTTTTAATAAAGAGCTGTACTCATATTTTTCCTAAAGGTAATCATATATGTAATTTAGAGCTGGAGGTGAGTTAATGAATTATGAATTAGCTATGGCTAAAATGTTTAAAAAAAGTGATAGTGAAGAGACAACATTTGAAGCTTGTATAGGAACTGTAATTAAAGCTCCTCCAGAAACAACTATAACAATTTGGGATGGACAAGTAACTTTATTTCCTCACATGTTATATATGAATGATAGGTTATATGATGATTACACAAGAGAGTTTGATATAGTTGGAAATATAACAGAGATAACAATAGATGCAACATCAAGTAATGTTGAAGCTGGGCCAGGGCCACATAAACACAGCCATGGAATAATTAAAGGCAAGGGGAAATATAAAGCTGTTGGAACAATTATAAATACTGATACTTTAAAAGTTGGAGATTATGTAAAAGTTATTCCTACAGAAAAAGGACAAAAATGGTTTATAGATTCCAAGTATAGGAAGGTGAAAGAATGAGTATATTTCCTATATTTGATGAAAATTTAGATATAAAAGAAGAAAGTCAACTTAAAGGAAAAAAAGAGATCCTTTTTGATTTTAAAACAAAAAGAGTTGTTGTAATTGATGGAAAAACTAAAGAAGCAAGTGAAGCTGAACAAGTTGCACAATGGATTCATTTATTAATATTAACTGAAACAGGAAAATATAGAGTTTATGATGATACAGGCTTTGGAATGACAGATTTATATAATCTAAGAGGTCATAGTATATTTAGTACACCTTTTGGAATTATGGAGCTAG
>JBOFRT010000276.1:0-2191 GCA_051651165.1 Cetobacterium sp. | reverse complement strand
TTAAAAAATATTATTTGATTTTTGTATAAAATAGGAGTATAATTCAGTTACAAATGAAAATTATTTAATGCACGTAAGGTACATTATAGTGAGAGCCAGAAGTCGGAAGCTGGCTCTTTTCTATTTTTTGCAAATGTGTAAAAGTATACTAAGTAACCACCGACCAAGTGCCGACTCACTTGGTCTTTTTTCATTTTAAACAAAAAGCACTTAAAATATAGTGTTTTGAACTATACTTCAAGTGCTTTTAAATTCTTATTTATATATTAAACTTCTCTTAAAATTTATAAGTTAATCTTCCCATAGTTTTATCTTTTCCTAATGAATCTCTTTTATATGAAATTCCTATTTCAACTTTATTACTTAACTCTAAATTTGTAAATATTTCAGCTGATGCAACTCCTCCTCTATTATCTTCAACAGGTGTTGCATATTCCTTTTCAATATCCAATACTGTAAACTTATCACTCCATTTATCCACGTCCATAAGTTCGTTTCTATATTCTAAGTTTAATCCAAAACTCGTCTTAACTCCATTTTTTATAGTTATATCCTTTAATGCTATCGCATTTATAAATACTTCATTTGAAAAATTATTGCTCTTAGATACTGTTGCATCATTAAAATCATTACCATTTTTCTCTTTAATTTTTTCATGTCCAAAATATTGAGTATCCAATCCTCCTAAAAATTTCAAATCCACTTTATCCATACTTACATCTTTTGATAATTTATTTCTTAGGCCAAAACTGTATGAATCAAAATCTGCAGTTTTTCCAAGTCCCTCTTTATCATTTCTTTTTAATTTATTATTACTGTAAATCCCATTAATTCCAAGATCATATGTTAATTTGTCTTGAAATTTATATTTTTGAGAATATCCAGCTACAAATGAGTTGACATCATTTTTACTTCCATTTATATACTTTATTTTAGAATATTCATATCCTATAAAAATATTATCATTATTTTTTATAACATCATTTTGAGATAACACTAAAATAGTTTCTTCATAAGTATACTCTATAGTTCTATATACATCTTCATTATTTTTCTTTTCCTTTTTATGGAACACTCCTAATTTATAGTTATTATGTTGTAAAATTCCCTCTACTTTATTTTCGTCATCTGTTCCATAAGCTCCATTTAAATATGAATGTGTTGCAAATAACTTCTCTTGATCTTTTAATAAATCATGACCTCTTCTAACTATTTGAGCATTTACATTGGCATATTCTTTGGCTGCTATATCAAACCTTCTCATCATTACATCCCCAGTTGTACTTGATCCTTCATAAAGAGCATACAAATTATCATCATCCATAGCTGTTGAAGTATATCCGTAAGAATCTCCTTCCCAAAGCTTAATACTCTTTCCTGTATTTGTAGTTAAATATATATCATTTCTATCCCACGGTTTATTTCCTTGAAGGGCATATCCAACTAAATATACATCTTCACTTAAAGACAAAGTACTTGTTTCAGCCTTAGCTATGTTATCTGGAAGAAAATTCTCTTCTACTTTTTCCCAAGTTTTTCCATTATCAGATGTAGAATAAACTATTCTTGCCTTTTCTCCCTCTGTAGTTGTTGTATCCTTACTTTCATTTTTTGCTGCTAAATATATTTTACCTTTGTGATGAAAAACACTACTTTCACTTGTTAATAAAGATGTAACATTGGATAATAACTCTGATGATTCCCAAGTTTTTCCATTATCTTTACTATATATAAATCCTGAAGTAGCTTTTGGTGCTTCACCACCCTTATTATTCCAAGCTTGATAAGGCACATATAAAGTTCCATTGTAATACATTCCATTTCCAGGTCCTTGTAAAGCATACTCAAACCCTTTTGGTAAAATTTCTTTTATACTACTTCCACTATCCCATGACTTCCCACCATCATTAGAACTATAAACAATCCAATCAAACTCCCCACCTGCTGTATTTATTGCTTTATCGTTTTGATATCCAAATAAAAATGTAGTTCCTGTATCTTTATTACTAACTATACAAGCATCTGTTATATAATTTTTTCCATTAATCGTTGTAGGACTTGTTAGTATTTCACCCTCTCCCCATGTCGCTCCTCCATCATTAGATACTTTTACCATTAATTCAACTTTTCTAGGCATATCTGTATTTCCTGAAGTTCCTGCATATCTTATATCAGTTACTGCAATAACTGT
>JBOFRT010000275.1:0-2020 GCA_051651165.1 Cetobacterium sp. | reverse complement strand
CAGCCCATACAACAAGAGCAATACTTTGAACAACAGATATAATTCCTAAAACAAAACTAACTGTGAAAACTCTCTTTTTATTCCAAATAGATGGACCTGAACTTATCTCTGCATTATCGTAAGCTATTGTCATTATTGGGATATCATCTAATAAAGCTAAAGATACAAGCATTATTGCTGTTAATGGGAAAAAAGAATTTCCATCTATTGGAGTAACTCTATGAATTAAATACTTTCCAATTAATGTTACAATAACAGAAAATATCATAATATTAATTGTCATTGCTATACGATAGTATATGTAGCTCATCATTCTTGAAAATATTTTCTTAGCTTCGTTTACTGCATTCTCTATTACACTTAATCCTGGATTAGTTAAAATTAATGCTGCTGCTGCTCTAGCTGCATCTGTCGCTCCTGAAACAGCAATTCCACAATCAGCTTGTTTAAGTGCTGGTGAATCATTGACACCATCACCTGTCATTGCACAAATATGGCCTTTAGATTGCAAAACTTTTACAATTTCATATTTATGTTGTGGAAATACCTCTGCAAATCCACTAGCTTCTTCTACTTGCTTTTGCATCTTTGATGTTATTGCCATATTTTTATCATCTGTTCCAAAAACATCTGTTGCCAACAGAATATTGTCTCCTATTTCTAACTGATTAGCAACTTCCTTTGCAATATTTTGACTATCTCCTGTTATCATTTTTACATCTATTCCTTCAGCTTTTAGAGCTTGAACAGTTGATTTACTATCAATTCTTAAAGGATCTGCTAAAGAGAATGTTCCCATATAATTCCACGTTTCTCCATCGCCGCTTGCAAGTCCTAAAGATTTAAATCCATGAGATGCTAATTCATCTATTTTATCTCGGACATTTTTTAAATTATCTCCAGTTAATTTACACATCTCAACTATAACTTGTGGAGCTCCTTTTACTATATGAAATGTTTTTCCATCCTTTTCTACTACTGCTTCTACTCTCTTTATAACGGGATTAAATGGTATAAATTTATCTATCTTATAACTAGATAAGGAGTCCTTAGATTTTAAAAAGTTTTTAATGGCTAAATCTATAACATCCTCTCCTTTAGGATCAGAGGCTAAAACTCCGTATATTGTCATGAGTTCGCTTGTTATTCCCTCAACTGGAAAAACTCCAGCTATACTTAATTTATTTTGAGTCAATGTTCCTGTTTTATCACTACAAAGAACATTTACACTTGCTAAGGCTTCTATAGAATTTAACTTAGAAACTATAGCTTTCATCTTTGATAGTTGTAAAGCTCCTAGAGCTATCGTTACAGATATAACTGCTGGCATTGCTACTGGAATAGTTGCAACCATTAAAACCAATACTGTTTTTACTATTCTTAAAATAGTTACTTGATCTAAAGGTCTTATTAAAATCAATTGGAATGTTACTAAAATTATTGAAAGAACTACAGCTCCAATTATTAAAAAATTTCCTACAGATGTTATTTCTCCTGTTAATTGGCTCTTAGCTCCTGCCTCAGCTACTAATTTTGCCGTTTTACCAAAATATGTATTTACGCCAGTTGCCGTTACAACAACTATTACACTTCCCTCTTTAGCTATAGATCCTGAATATACTACGTCCTGTATATTTTTTGTAACTGGTAAGCTTTCACCTGTTAATGCTGATTGATCAACTGTTAAATAATCTCCACTTAATATTTGAGCATCGGCTGGTACAACATTTCCTAAAGCTACTGCAACAATATCACCCACAACTAAGTCTGAAGCTGGAATATCCTGCCATTTAGAGTCTCTCAATACATTAGCTTTTAGTGCCAAATCATTTTTCAATGCTGCTAATGCATCTTGTGCACTTTTATCTTGTCTCCATCCAATAAAGGCATTTAATAATAGTAATAATAATATAATTATAAAATCCTTTATATCCATTGTTATTAATGAAAGCACAATTGCAGCTTCTATCATCCAAGGAATCGGACCCCAAAAATATGGCATTAATTTTTGTAAAAGAGT
>JBOFRT010000274.1:0-34530 GCA_051651165.1 Cetobacterium sp. | reverse complement strand
TTCTCTCTAATTATCTCATCTAAAATAGTTTTTGCAACTGCTCCACTTGTAACTAATGGATTTATCGTTAACGCTTGAAGTGCTTTCCCGTAGTTTCCTGTAACTGCAGCTTCTATTGTTAATTGTTCAAAGTTTTTCATAAGTTGTAAAATCCCTCTAGCTTCTAATGGCATAGGTTTTTGTGGGAACGGCTTAACTCCATCCTTATACACTTTTGCTGATACCTCTACTGCACACCCTTCTGGTAAACAATCAATTAGACCATTCTCATTTTTAGTTGAAACAACTATAACTGTTCCTTTATCATTGTATATTGAATTTATCAACTCACAAGCTGCATCAGAGTAGTATTGCCCTCCTCTTTGCTCTAACTGTTTTGGTTTAACATTTAGCTCAGGGTCTTTATATAATTCAAATAGCTCATTTTCTACTTTTTTAACTTGCTCTCCTCTTGTTCCTTTTCCACTTCTTATCTCTTCTAATTGATCCGCTAACATCTCATCTGTTAAATAGTAATATTTGTGATATGCACAAGGAATCATTCCTAAATCCATAATCTGCTCTCTTATCCAAGGCTTTCCATGTCTTAAGTTAGCAGGTAGATTTTCTATATCTGTAAGTATCTTTCCTAAAGCTTCCTCTGTTCTATCTACTCCATTATGTAAAACCTGTCTTCCCCAGAAGAAGTGATTTAATCCTCCACATACTAATTCAATCTCTTCATCTGGAACTCCTAATGCATCAGTTACAGATTTTCTAACTCCAATAGGTACATTACAAAGTCCTGCTACCTTTATATTAGGATAGTATTTTAAAACTGATTCTGTTACCATTCCACTTGGATTTGTAAAGTTTACTAACCACGCATCTGGACATAACTCTGTCATATCTTGACAAATATCTAAAATTACAGGAATTGTTCTTAATGCTTTTGCAAATCCTCCCGCTCCATTTGTTTCTTGTCCAATCATTCCATATCTTAAAGGGATTCTTTCATCTCTTATTCTAGCTTGTAATAATCCTACTCTAAATTGAGTTGTAACAAAATCTGCATCTTTTAAAGCTTCTCTTCTATCAAGAGTTAAATGTACTGACATCTTATCAGCTAATCCCGCTTGTTGAACCATTCTTTTAGCTAAATTCCCTACAATCTCTAACTTATCTTTTCCATCCTCTATATCAACTAACCAAAGCTCTTTTATTGGTAATTCATTGTATCTTTTTATAAAACCTTCAACTATCTCTGGAGTGTATGATGATCCCCCACCAATTGTAACTATTTTTACTGGCTTTTTCATAATTTTGTTCCTCCTATGTTTTAAATTCTATATTTTATATTTAATTTTTTAATTATAACTCACTTAATAATGATTCTAAGCTCTCCTCTTTTTCAACCTCATTTTCAGATGCAGCTAATTGAGCATCATAGATTTTAAAGAACGGATAAAATACTACTATCGATAACAAAATACTAAATATTCCTAATAAAGCTGTCGATATTGAGAACCCAGCTGCTAAAAATCCTGCAATTACTGGTGGTGTTGTCCACGGAATAACTGTGAATGGAATCTTAACTATATCCCACTTCATTAAGAACCAACTTACTAAAGTTATAAGTAAGGGATTTAAAATAAATGGAATCATAAGTAGTGGATTCATCACTATAGGTGTTCCGAATATTACGGGTTCGTTTATATTAAATAACGACGGTGTTATTGATAACTTTCCAACCTCTTTTAACTGCTTTGAACGAGCTCTAAACAGCATTAGAAGTACAAATCCAATCGTAGCTCCACTTCCTCCAAGTTTCATAGTCATATCTGCAAAAACTCCACTTGATATAATGTATCCGTTTGAGTATATATTATCAATTCCTGCTGCTGCTAAAGAAGCATTATGCATAGTATTTTCCAACCAAATAGGATCCATTATTCCTCCAACTATTGTTGCACCATGAATTCCGGCACACCATAATATAGTTGTTATAAGTACAACAACAATCTGTCCAGGTAAAGATGTACTAGCAAATCTTAAAGGTGTTCCAACTAAAATAGTTATCATATCATGGAAGTTTCCAAAGTTTGTATTTACTACGACTGCTGTTATTATCCCCCAGAAACTTATCACTATAACTCCTGGAATAAGTGACATAAAAGTTTTTGAAATTGCTGGTGGTACACTTTCAGGCAGAGTTATTACAAAACCTCTTTTTATAATTTTTGTTACCATCTCAACACTGATTAAAGCTATAATAACGCCTGCAAAAAGACTTTTAGCTCCTAAATATCCCATATCTATCTTTCCATCAACAGCTGTTGGAATCATTGTCACAATAAAACTTGCAACTGCTATTATTCCATTTGATAGTGCCATCTCTGGCATTCCAAATCCAATTGTCATTCTATACGCAACTGATAGAGCTGCAACCAATCCAATTATTCCAAAACAAGCTGTAGATATGTATGAGAAATATCTTCCCATTCCACTAGCTTCTATAAATTGGCTATAGCCTGGAATTGGTAAAAAGTTTAAAATCAAAAATAGTGAACCTACTATAGTTAATGGCATTGTTGCCACAACTCCATCTTTAATTGCTACTACATGTCTTTGAGCTGCAACCTTATTTGCTACTGGAACAAAATATTTATTTAAAAAGTTATTAAATTTTTCAAATATATTCATATGTACACTCCCTTTCTATTTTTTAAACTCTTTTATAGCTAATATCGCATCTTTTAATACTCCAAGACCGTCCATCATTCCATATTTTTGAGTATTTATTGTAAGAACTGGAAATCTTCCATTTGCTAATCCTATCATCTTTTCCTCTAAGAATTTAATTTGTGGACCTAGTAAAAGTATATTTATATCATTAAAATGATCTGGTGCTTGCATCTCTGGAACTGCTTTTATTTCCGCTTCTAGCTTGTGCTCAGCTGCTATCTTTTTCATTTTGTTAACCAATAAACTTGTTGACATTCCTGCATTACATGCTAGTAAAATTTTAATCATAACTCTTTACCTCCAAATTTTCTTATATTTCTATTCGCATATTTTGTTCTGTTCTTGCTATTAAGATACCACTTAATTACATTTTTTGTCAAATTTACAAAAAATAACTTTGTTTTTCGTCTATTTTAGCTTATAATATTTTCAAGAAATCAAAATAAATATCTCTTTTTCGTTTGTTTAACTTTTTTTCTAGAAAAAAATATTTAAAAAATTTAATTTTTTTTAAAAAATGGAGGCATTTATGTATTATCAACTAGAAAATTTTAATAAAAGAATAAATAATGCTAACTTTATCTTTAATTTAAATTCGAATCTGAATAAAACTGAACGAACTTTTCTAAACTATCTACTAAAAAACTTTTTAAAATTAGATGATTTAAAGGTTCAAATTCCTACTGAAGAAATTTTAAACTTTCTAAAGTTAGACTTACAAGAAACCAACCTATTTTTAGAACGTCTATCTAAAAAATCTATTTTATATAATTTCAATGATTCATCTGATGATATTTTGGGAGCTTTTAATCTTATAAACTCATACCTTATATCTAATAAAATGACTTTTATTCATCTACCTAAAGAGGTTAAGTATTCAAAATATGTAAAAATTTTATACAGTTTTTCAAATAAGCCAACATATAAATTTTACAGCTACTTCCTTAAAAATTTTATTTTAAAAAAACGATTTGAAGTCAAACTAGAAGAGTTTAAAGATATTTTAAATTCAGATAGTAAATACGAACGTTTTTTTGATTTTGAAAAAAATATACTAAAACCTTTGCTTAAAGATTTAGAGGCCTCTTATAAAATTAGATATGACAAAGTTAAAGTTGGATGTAATTTAAATAATAAAGTCGTTGCTATTGCTTTCTATTTTGAAGATGAGATGTGGGAAGCTGATGAAGATTTGAAATTGAGAAGTATCCTATTTATGATTAAAAGCGATTTACAAGATGTTGCTGAGGTTTATTCGATTTTAAAAAATGGTATTCAAAACCATGGGTATGATATCACATATAAAACTTGTTTTAAAATTAAGCAACTCTATAAAAAAAGTGCACTTACTTTTGATGAGGTTTTAAAAGCGAGTTTTAAAAAGTTAGATTTAAAAGATACTGAACCAGTTGTATATATAAAAAAAGTTTTTAACTCTCCAAAAGAGCTAAAAAAATGCTTCACTCAGGAGCTTGAAAAAATAAAACCCGGAATTATGTTAGATACCTCTGTTTTTTGTGAAAAGTTCCTTCAAAGCCTTTTTCTTTTAAAAGATGACAAAATTTTACATTTTAAAAACTCTGATTTTTCAGTTTTTATTAATTGGAAAAATAATGAGGAGTCTATTATCAAAATCTATCTATTTTAATAATAGAAGGAATGAAGAGTAAAAAATTATTCTCTTCATTCCTTTTGTATCTTATTTTTCTAAAATATAAATCTCTTTCGATAAAATCTCTCCTAAAACCTCTATCTCAATTTGGTTATCTCTAGGATTTACAACGGCACTCATCACTTTTTCACCATCGTTTATATATATCTCTACAACACATCTATCAACTATCACTCTTAAATTCATCTCTTTATTTTCAGAAATTTTGCACTCTCTTAAAGTTCCGAAAGTTGTAAGAGGTGTAAAACTATTTATAACACCCTCTCTATCTAAAACGAAAGATTCCCTCTCCTTAAAGTAATTTAACTTTAATCCATCTTTTTCATTTTTAAATAAAGTCATACTAAAGTTATCTAAACTTTTTAATCTCAATTCAATATCATAGCAATTTTTAGCTTTAGAAATTTCTGAAAACTCTGCTATTTTTTCTTTTCTAAAATGTTTCAGCTCCTCTACAGGTAAAGTCAAAACTTTGCTATCTTTTAATGTAACCTCTCTTGGCAAAGTCATCATCCCATTCCACTCCTCTCCATCTAAAGGTGCATGCCCAACTAACCATCCTATTATAATTCTTCTTCCTTTTTCATCCTCAAAACTCTGTGGTGCATAGTATTCAAAACCATAATCAACTCTTTTAAACTCTTCATGCTCAAACGTTCCATTTTCATAGTTAAAATCTCCTAAATAATATCCTGATATACTTTTTTGTCCATCCTCAGATACTCCTTCTGGACTAAACATAAGCAAATCCTTTCCACCAATCTCAAATAAATCAGGACACTCCCACATATATCCCATATTTTTCTCTGAAATTTTACTAAAAAGTTCCCACTTTCTCATATCTTTAGAAGAGTATATTAAAATCTTTCCACCTTCATTATCTTTAGCTCCTATTGCTAAATACCAAAGCTCTCCTCTTTTCCAAACTTTTGGATCTCTCACATGAGCCTTTGAACACTCCTCTGGAATAAAAAGCTCTATCTTCTCTATCTTTTCAAAATTTTCACCATCTTTAGTTTTAGCTAAAACTTGAGTAGGAAGCAAGTCATCAGATCCAATAGTTATTGTATTACCAAATTGATTAGCTTGCTTTGTAAGCATCTTTACTCCTGTATAAAAAAGATACAACTCTCCATTCTCCACTAATCCACTTCCCGAAAAACATCCATCTACATCTCCGAACTCTTCAGAATCTGGATAAAGTGCATGAGGTAAATGTTGCCACTCAAAAAGATTTTTGCTCTTAGCATGCCCCCAAGTCATATTTCCCCAGTAACAATTTTCTGGATTATGCTGATAAAACATATGATACTCTCCATTAAAATATGATAATCCATTCGGATCATTTATCCAATTTTTCTCTGCTGTAAAATGAAATAATGGTCTTTTACTCATCGGCTTTCTCCTTATTATTTTTTATTTTAACATTCATGAAATTAATTAAGAAAATATGAAATCGCTTACATTTGTTTTTAAAATATAAAGATAAGAAAATTCTTATCTTTAATTTTACTAAACTATTTTTTTTATTGTTGTATCTCTAGGAATTAATCTTGGTAATATCTTCATGTGCTTACACTCTCTAACTCCTAATTTCATCTCATTTATCAATCTTTCAAAAGCTAAAAATCCAATCTCTCTAACAGGTTGTGCTACAGTTGTTATAGAAAGATAGCTTGTAAAACTTATGTTATCAAATCCAGCGACTGCTATATCTTCAGGTACCTTTATACCCTTTTCTCTAAAAAAGTTTATAACTTCCATAGCAACTATATCATTTCCTGTGAATATTGCACTAAATTTAAATTCTCCATTTTCTTTTAAGTGTTTCTCCATCGTTTTAAAAACTAATTCTTTTAAATTCCCAGAAGAGTAATTATAAAACTCTATACAGTTTTTATTTTTCAAAGGTATGTTTAAACTTTTTAATCCATCTTTAAACCCTTCAAATTTCTCATCTTTATTTCCTATATAACCTATATCTATATGACCTAAGCTCCCAAAATGTTTAGCTAATAACTCTCCTCCAACTCTATGATCTATAGCAACTCCAGAAAAACTTTCTGTTAGGGTTGAAATTGTAACTACAGGAACCCCTGCTTCAGAGAATTTTTTCAGATAGCTAACATCTCCATCTAAAGGAGAGATTAAAACCCCTGCTGGATTATACTTCAGAGAATTTTCCACCAATTTTTTCTCTTTGTGAGAATTCCCTTGGCTATTCATAAACATAATCTCAAATCCACTTTGATAAGCTTCATCCTCTATAACACTCAACATCTCTGAGAAATATGGATTTACTATATCTGGTAAAATTACAATTATTATTGAACTCTTTCTACTCGAAAGTGATTTTGCAGCACTATTTCCTTTGTATCCTAACTCCGCTATAACATCTAAAACCTTCTGCCTCGTCTGAGGCTCTACATAACTAGTTCCATTTATTACCCTAGAGACAGTCGCTTGAGATACTTCTGCTCTAAGAGCAACATCCTTCATTTTTACCATGAAACAACTCCCTTTTTCATGAAATCGTATACCTATTTCAAAATTTGTTTTTATTATATTACTAAACTTTCTATTTTTCAACAATTTTTATTTTTTAAATTTATTTTTTAGTATAAACTCTTGTAAAATCAATATGTAAAGCATATATTTTATTTTTAAAATTAAAATCATTGTTGAATTTTTAAACTTTATGTGATATAAATGACGTTATAAACTTTAAGTGAACAATTATATTTTTTTACTTTTTCATGAAAACGCTTTCACAAAGTAAGAAAATAAAGAAAATTCAAAGGAGAATATTATGAGCTTAAAAAATTTAAAAACAATTAACTACATGTATTGGCCGGCTATGGCTCTTTTTATAGGTATTGTTTTCTACCCATTTCTACATGGAATAAGAATTTCCTTTACTGATTGGAATGGATTTTCTCAAAATTTTAACTATGTTGGTTTCAATAACTACAAAAGTTTATTTTTAGATGCTAATTTCTATATGGCTTTTAAAAATACACTTATCTACGGTTTAGGAAGTACACTTTTCCAACAAGTTTTAGGTCTTAGTTATGCTCTTCTATTAAATAGAGATTTTAAAGGTAGAAATCTACTTAGAGCTATAATATATCTACCCGTATTAATTTCTGGACTTATTATGGGATATATGTGGTACTTTATCTTCCAATACAGTGATGGCGCTCTAAATGATATTCTTCTTTTCTTTAATTTGGAACCTAGAGATTGGCTTGGAAATCCATCTTATGGTGTTTGGATTATTGTTGCTGTTAACACTCTTCAATATTGTGGTGTTTCAATGATTATATATTTAGCTGGGCTTCAGTCTATCTCAAAATCTTACTATGAAGCTGCAAATATTGATGGGGCAAGTACTATTCAACAATTTAAATATATTACTCTACCTCTTTTAAAGCCAGCTATTATAACTAGTTTTACTCTAAATCTTATTGGGGGATTAAAACTATTTGATACTATCAAAGCTTTAACAAATGGAGGTCCTGGATACGCTTCAAACTCTTTATCAACACTTATAAATGTTTCATACTTTAGATCTCAAATGGCTGGATACGCTTCATCTATGGGACTTGTTCTATTTATTTTTATAGTCTCTATAACTATTATTATTCAAAAGAAATTTACTGTAAAAGAGGGTGAACTATAGTGAATAAAAATCTAAAAAAAATAGGATTTGCTATCTTAATTTTTATCCTAGGATTTATACATCTGATTCCTATCTATATATCTTTAACTGTTTCATTAAAAAAGAAAAGTGATTTGAGTTCAAGATGGTTTTTACCAAAAGAGTTTTTCTTTGAAAACTTCTCTTTCGCTTTTGAAAAAGCAGAACTTTTATTAGCTATGAGAAATAGTTTCTTTATAACAGCATTATCAATCACTTTGATAACTTTGCTTGGAGCTATGGCTGCTTATCCACTAGCTCGTCATAAAACTATGACTAATAAGATTGTTTTAAATCTAATCTTAGCTGTTATGATGGTCCCTCCTCTAAGTATTTTAGTGCCACTACTAACAATTATGACAAAAATTCATGGTGTAAACACTTACTGGGGAATTATTTTAACACTAACAACATTCAATCTACCTCTAAGTATTTTCCTATATAGTAACTTTATACACACTATACCTAGAGAGCTCGAAGAAGCTGCAATGATTGATGGATGTAGTCAGTTTAAAACTTTCTACACTATAATCTTTCCACTTTTAAAGCCTATAACTGCAACAGTTATTATCCTAACTGGAGTTGGAATCTGGAATGACTATCAATTCTCAGTTTATCTACTTCAGTCACCTAAAATGAAAGTGGTTACCTTAGCTATCTCCTCATTCTTTAGTCACTCATCATCTAACTTAGGAGCAGCTGCAGCTGGAGCTATAATAGCAGTTTTACCGATTGTTACTTTATACATCTTCCTACAAAGATACTTTATTGCAGGAATGACAAGTGGTTCAATAAAATAAAAAAGGAGAAATTATCTATGAAAAAAATTATTTTATCTTTAGCTCTTTCAGGTTTACTTTTAAGTTGTAATAAATCTAATGATACAACACAGAAAAAAACTTTAGTTATCACAAGTAACTCTCATGCTCAAGAGCCTTCTTCTATAGCTCTTCAAGAGATTATTGATGAATATACAAAGTCTAACCCTGAAATTAAAATTGATTTTATTCCAGGAAGCTCTGATTATGAAGAAACTATGAAAACAAAAATGGCAACAAACTCTCTACCTGATATTTTTGCAACACATGGTTGGTCGATTAATAGATATAAAGAATATCTAGAACCCCTTAATGATAGAGAGTGGGCTCAATATGTAAGCCCAGCTATAAAACCTGTTATCACTGATACTAACGAAAAGTTTTATGTTCTACCTTTAGATGTAGATATTGTTGGTTTACCGTATAATCTTGATGTTTTAGAAAAAGCTGGAGTTGATCCTAAAACTATTAAAACAACGGATGATTTCCTAGTTGCTTTAGAAAAAGTAAAAAATATTGGTGTGACTCCTATCTACTTAGGTGGTAAAGATTCAGCATCTATCGGAAATATATATGACTGGATTGCACCTGGGTTAATTATTTTAACAAACGACAACCCTCAAGGAGAAAATCTAAAAAATGGAATATTTGACGAAAAAGCTTGGAATATCACAGGTGAATTTATAAAAACTTTAAAAGATAATGGCTACATAAATAGAGATGCTTTAACTGGAAATGATGCAGCTAGAGCTCTTGGAACTGGAAAAGCAGCTTTTCTTTTCTTTGGAACATCTATGATTAGAGAAGGGCTAACTTACAATCCAGATGCAAGAATGGACTTTATTGCACTACCTACTAAAGAAAGAGATCAAAAATCATACTTTATAACAGGTGAAAGACTAGCACTTGGAGCTTGGAAAGATTCTCCAAATAAAAAGGAAGCTTTAGACTTTTTAGATTATCTTGCAAAACCTGAAAATATCTCTAAAATGGCAACAGCTAATGTTTTACCTACTGGTCTTACAAATGCTAAAAGTGATCTTGGAAAGTTTGAAAGTAGCTATGATTTAGGAGATAAATATCAATATGTTGGATTCTTTGATAGAGAGTATCTGCCTAGTGGAGCTTGGGAAACTCTTTGTTCTATTGGAGCTGGTATAATCTCTGGCCAACTTACTGTCGAAGAAGCCTCTAAAAAAATGAAAGAGGATTTTGATAAACTAAAAAATAAATAGGAGCGACTGTAATGAATATATTTGTTAATTCTAATTCTGAGTTTCATTTACAAAATGATTCTATCAGTTATATTTTAAAAGTTTTGGATAACGGAGACCTTGGACATCTTTACTTTGGAAAAAGATTACATCATAAAGATGATTTTTCAAATATGCTTCAAATCTTTGAACACCAAGTTCCTTATACTCCAGAACAGATTGATGGCGTATCTGGATTTGCATTAGATAGCTTAAAACAAGAGTTTCCATCTTTTGGAACAGGAGATTATAAAGAACCAGCTTATGTAGTTTTACAAAAAAATGGAAGCAGAGTAACCAATTTTAAATTTTCAAAGTATGAGATTTTAGATGAAAAACCCTCTTTAAACGGGCTTCCTCATACATATATTTCAGAAGAAAATGCAGTTAAAACTTTAAAAATAACTTTAAAAGATGAACTTTTAAGCTCTGAGATTATTTTAACTTACTCTATATATAGGGATTTTCCTATTATAACTAGAAGTTCTAGTATCACAAATAATGGCGATGAAGATTTAACTTTAGAAAGATTTTTAAGTTTTAGTATGGATATAGATCAAAAAAAATACGAGCTCCTTCATCTTTCTGGAGCTTGGGCTAGAGAAAGAAATATTGTTACTAATACTATAAATCAAAATAAAATTACTATTGATAGTAAAAGAGGTGCAAGTAGCTCTAACAACAACCCTTTTATAGCTTTAAAAGAGAATGGTGCCGATGAATTCAAAGGTGAATATATTGGAGTTAACCTTGTTTATAGTGGTAATTTTATTGCTGGAGTAGAAAAAGATCACTATAACCATATTAGATTAAATATGGGAATAAATCCTTTCAACTTCTCTTGGATTTTAGAAAAAGATGAGAGCTTTACAGCTCCAGAAGTTGTTATATGTTACTCTGATTGTGGATTAAATAAGATGAGTCAAAACTATCATAAGTTCTATCAAAATCATCTTATTAGAGGTGAATGGCAACATAAAGCTAGACCAATTCTTATCAACAACTGGGAAGCAACATACTTCGATTTCAATGAAGAAAAAATCTTACAAATAGCTAAAAAAGCTAAAGAGTTAGGCGTTGAACTATTTGTTTTAGACGATGGATGGTTTGGTTCTAGGAATGGAGATACTGCTGGGCTTGGTGATTGGTGGAGCAATCTTGATAAATTAGAAAGTGGAGTAGAGGGTCTCTCTAAAAAAGTTGAAGAGCTTGGTTTAAAATTTGGGCTTTGGTTTGAACCTGAAATGGTAAATCCAGATAGTGATCTTTATAGAACTCACCCTGAATGGGCTCTTTCTATTCAAAATAGAAAACCTACTTTAAGTAGAAATCAGCTTACCTTAGATTTAGGTAGAGATGAGGTTGTAGAATACCTATTTGAAAAAATATCTAACATTTTAAAAAATTCTAAAATCTCATACATTAAATGGGATATGAATAGAAATATGACTGATGTTTGGTCTGGTGTTTTAGAAGGTAAACGTCAAGGTGAAGCAGCTCATAGATATATTTTAGGTGTTTATAAGCTTATGGAAAAAATCACTACTGCTTTTCCTGAAATACTATTTGAATCTTGTGCTGGTGGTGGAAATAGATTTGATCCTGGAATGCTTTATTACATGCCTCAAATATGGACAAGTGATAACACTGATGCAGTTGAAAGACTTAAAATTCAATATGGAACATCTGTAGTTTACCCTGTTTCAGCTATGGGAGCACATGTTTCAGCTGTTCCTAACCACCAAACAGGTAGAGTAACTTCTATCAATACAAGAGCACATGTAGCTTTCTTTGGTGCTTTTGGCTACGAGCTTGATCTTAACGAGATAACTCCAAAAGAGATGGAAGAGGTTAAAAAACAAATTATTTTCTTTAAAGAGAATAGAGAACTTCTACAATTTGGAACATTTTACAGAATAGAATCGCCTTTTGAAGGTGAATTTCAAAATATCTCTTGGGCTATGGTAAATAAAGATCAATCTGAAGCTATATTAGGTGTTTATAGAGTTCTCTCTATTCCAAATCCTGGTTTTGATTCTGCTTTTGCTGCTGGATTAAATCCTAGTTTTAAATATTCTATAGAAAATGAAGATATCTTAGGAAAAGTTTTCTATGGTGATGAACTTATGAATTCTGGTATTAAATTTAGAAAAGTGGGATTAGATGCACATAACCCTAAAAGTTTAGAAAATCTTGGAGATTTTAGAAGTAAACTGATAAAAATTTCAAAAGTATAATCTTATCCAAATAGAAAAGTCAGAGTATTTAACTCTGACTTTTTCATTTTTTAAAACACATATCCTATATGTACTTGGAATAGTGTTCCACCATTTAAAACGTCATTTGATACAGAGAAATCCATTGGTCCAAGGAATGTATCCCAACCAATTCCAACTCCATACCCATGTTCACTTCTATCCCATATATCATTTTTAGTTTCAAATCCAGAACTATAATTATATGTTCCTACATTATAGTTAAAGTTTAAATATAAATTAGGAACTATTGTGTATTGCAATCCAGCTGATCCCATAAAGAAGTTATCTGTATAAACAGCTCCTATAGGTAACCCTACAAATGAGTAACTTCTTCCCATAGGGTTATTTCTTAATCCACCAAGATTAAATAACTCAGATAGCGGTGTGTTTTCAGAGTTATACATCTGTCCACCACGAATTCCTGTATTTAAAGACCAGTTTTTACTTAAACTGAAATATTTCGTTCCCATTGCAGAGTACCCTTCATAAGTTTCCCCTGATTTAGCATTTGATTCTGAAAACAGTTGTAACAATCCATTTGAACCAGTCGTTGCATACTCTGCTTGATTCATAGTATCAAAGTAGAAGCTAAAGGTATTTGAAATATAACTTCCATCTTTTTTAAACTCTGAGAAGTTTTCTATTTTTTCTCCAGAGTCATAATATGTATCCATATTTTTAAAGCCTAAAGTGTATCCAGCTATTATATTATTAAAAATTGTTGTTCCTACTGACAAGTTCGTAATAAACGTATCATTTCTATATGTTGAAACATTATCTCCATCTCTATATAAGAAGATAGGATTTAGACCATAACCTAGATCTACTGAAACTATCAACTTATGATTTAGGAAATCATATTGAGTCATATCTGTTAAAGATATTTTTGGATATCTTGAAAACTCAGTTTTTAAAGTATAATTTTTTTGAGAAAGATTAAACTTATTGAAAACTGGTACTTCAGCTACAGCCTCTAATCCTGCACCATAGTTAGATATATAGAACATTCCCGCTTTAAGCTTTGTATCTAACTTCTCTTTTACGGTCAACTTTAACGTTTCTCCTTCAACACTGTAAAATACTCTATCTACAAAAGTTTTAGCATATATTTTTTCTATCCATAGATTTAAATCTTGAACTGACATCTCTCCATCAACAGGTTTTAACTTTTGAACCTCTTTCTCTGTTAAAAGTTCGTTTCCAGATATTTTTATATTTTTTATATGAAACTCTTTTTTAGTAAACTTCTCTTTTTCTGATTTTATTTTATCAAACTCCTCTTTATCAGTTAATTTTAAAAGAGCATAATCTAAACTTTCAGCTGCTGACTCTCCCTCTTTAACTAAAGTTGATAAATTATCAAAGTTTAAAGTACTATGTTTTTTAACATCTGGAGTTATTAAAATATCTGGCAGATGAGCTTGAGTTTGAGTTTTCTCAGTTCCCATATAACTTGATAACTTATCAAGTATCTGAACGATATTTGAATTATCACTTATAACTATTGGATCCGCTGCTATATCAACACCTATAACAACATCCGCTCCCATATTTATAGCTTGTATCACTGGGAAGTTATCTGCAACTCCACCATCTACATAGTAGTTATCCCCATCTCTTATAGGGTCTAAGAATGTTGGTATAGCCATACTTTTCAGTGTTGCTAAAGCTAAATCTCCACTATCTATTGCTACAGACTCTCCTGTTTGCAGATTTGTTGTCATCGCTCTAAATGGAATTGGAAACTCCTTAAAGTCCTTTACTCCCTCTGCTCTAGCAAATATTTTTTTCAACTCTAAATAGATATACTCTCCATTTAAAACACCCATCGGAAGTGATAAATTAAAATCTTCATTCAACGATATTGTAAGAGGATATTTATTCGATTGAGTTTTTTGAACAATACTTTCTAAATCTCTATTTGAAGCATTTCTAAATAGCTCATAAAACTGTAAATCAGTAACTGTTTTTTCTATCTCATCTGGAGTATATCCCACTGAATACATCGCTGCTATTATACTTCCAGCACTTGTTCCTACTACATAGTCCACTGGAATCCCATACTTTTCAATAACTCTCAAAACTCCTATATGTGCAGCACCCTTCGCTCCACCTCCACTCAATACCAATCCAACTTTTGGCCTATTTTCATCAGTAGTTTTTAAAAATGTAGCTTTTAAGTTTTCTAAATTTTTTCTTTTCAGTTCTAATTCTTCAATCTGTCTTTCAATCTCTTTTACCTTAGCTTCTTTTGAATTAACTCTATTTGGTAAATGAGATGCAAAAATAGATAAACTTAATAGATAAAATAGCACTATTTTTTTCAAAAATTTCATTATTTCTCTCCTTATTGATCTTTAGATATCAAAATTCCTGAACCGATAACCAATCCTAGAATCACATTTGTCAGTATAAGTCCTGTTATTATCTCAACAACCACAAGAAATTGAGATAATGCTGTTAGAGGGTAAACATCTCCATACCCTATTGTCGTTATAGTAATAAAGCTAAAGTATATATGTTTAAAGTAAAATTGAAAAGCTCCTAAACTTCGATCTATTCCATTAAATACTGGTTTATCATTAAATAAAGTAAGAAGTGTATATAGCAGCCCAAAACTAATTGCAATCGTAATATATGTTGTTATTACAACAGTTACATCTGAGGCTACAACTCTTCTCCTTCTTCTTAAAAAATCAGCCACTACATATTTTAGCAAAATTATATGAGACAGTATTAATAGTATCACATTTAAGAACGATAGAAAATAGAAAAAATATTTTAAACTCTCATTTTCATTTAAACCTAAAGAAAAATTAATTATTGGAACTAAAATTAAATAATATAGAATCAAAATGGTTGCTTTTAACGGTCCGTCCTTAAATAAAAAATTCCTTTCTTTTAAAAATACAATTGGTAAAATACTAAAAAACATTTTTATCGAGCTTTCTATTATCTGTATAAATAATATTTTTTTCTCTACTATCAAATGTGCAAAAAATGATATTAAAATAGAAATAATCGCTGTCACTATTAAATTTTTAAAAAATTTCAAAATTTGTTCTTTTTTGTATATTCTCATCTATTTCTCCTAGTCTAATATAATATGAAAAAAGCATAGTATCACTATGCTTTTTTAGCTTTATAACTTTAAAAACGCTTTCAACTCTTCAGTTTTGGGATTGGAAAATATTTCACTTGGTATTCCGATCTCTATAATTTTTCCTCCACTCACAAAAATAATACAATCTGCAACACCTTTAGCAAACTCCATCTCATGAGTTACTAAAATCATATCTTTTTTATCTTTTCTCAACTCTTTTATAGCTTCTAAAATCTCCTTTGTCAAAGCTGGATCTAAAGCAGATGTTGGTTCATCAAGTAATAAAACTTTAGGTTCTAAAGCCATCGCTCTAACAATTGCAACTCTTTGTTGCTGTCCACCTGAGAGTTGATGGGGATACTTATCTTTATGTTCAAAAAGTCCAAATCTCTTAAGAAGTTTTAAAGCTCTTTTTTCTGCTTCAACAGGATTTACCTGATGAACTTTTTCTAATGGCAATAAAATATTTTTTAACGCTGTCAAATGAGGAAAAAGATTAAATGCTTGAAATACAACACCTATTCCTTTTCTATATTCATGAAGGCTCTCCTCCTTTTCAGGAACAACTTCACCATTTAAAACTATTCTACCTTTATCTAAGGATTCTAATCCTGCTAAAACTCTCAAAAGTGTGGACTTCCCTCCACCTGAGGGACCTATTATAACTAAAGAGTGAATTTGACTCAATTCTAATTCAATCTCATCTAAAACAATCTGCTCTCCAAAAGCTTTAGAAAGTTTTTCTATTTTAATTTCCATAGCTATACCTCCTCTCTAAATACTTCGAAAGATGAGATATTGGATATGTTAATACCAAATACCCTACAGCTAAAATACAGTAATTTTCTATAGGTGAAAATGTCAATGAATCAACCTCTTGAACATTTTTTGTAAACTCATTTACAGCTATTATCGATAATAAAGATGAGTCTTTTATTAAGCTTGCAAACTGTCCTGCAAGTGGCGGCATCACTCTTTTTGTAACCTGTGGTAAAATAATATATCTATACGTTTGAAACTTTGTAAAAGCCAAAGCCTTTGCTGTTTCTAGCTGACTTTTATCAATACTTTCAATTCCACTTCTTAAAATTTCACACACATAAGCTCCAGAGAAAATCCCCATTATTAATATTCCCATAACATATCTGTTATTTATACCAAAGGCTGTTCCTATTACATAATAGAATAGATATATCTGAACAATTAAAGGAGTTCCTCTTATCATCTCCGTGAATCCTTTTGAAAAATAATATGTCGGTAAAAATCTTCCCTTTTGACCTAAAACCAAAAGAGCTCCAACTATAAAGCTTGAGATTGAAGAAAACACTGATATCATTAAAGTCATCTTAAATCCTAAAATAAATTTATATCTGTATTTGGTAATTATCCCTCTCCAATTATATGGATAATCTATACTACTAAAAGCAAAATGAAAAATTCCTAAAACGATTATTGTTACTAAAATTATATTAAACCATTTTACGAATATATTTTCTGTTTCTTTTTCAGGTTTAAAAAATATAGTTTTTAGTATTCTCATATATACTCCTAGTCAAAGAAGAAAGGTACATTTTTCTCTTTAAAGAAAGCTCTCTCCTTACCTAAATATTTGTCAGCTAACTCATTAAACTTTCCACTATTTTTATACTCTGTTATAAACTCATCTATCTGAGCACCTAAATCCTCTTCACCTTTTCTATAAGCTATTGCCCAAGGTTGTGACTCTGTCTCAAATTGTTCTAATAGAGGTGTTGTCGTATCTTGATTTCTCTCCCAGTTTTTATATATTGTAAGAGGGTCATATATAAAAGCATCAACTTTTCCTTGAGAAACTTCCAATATAATTGCACTCTCTTTATCAAAAACTAAAATCTCAGCATTTGGGAAATACTTTTGAGCTACTGTGTGTCCACTTGTTCCCTTTTTTACAGCAACTTTTTTTCCCTTCATATTCAAATCACTAGCTTTTGCTATCCCTGATTTATTATTTACTAACATCGCTAAATAGCTTTTAGCATAAGGTTTTGAAAAATTGACAGATTGTTTTCTTTCCTCTGTTACTGACATTGAAGATATAATCATATCTATTTTCTTTGTTTTTAAAGCTGGAATCAATCCACCATAAGCCATATCCTCTATTATTATATCTTTTCCTAAATACTCTCCTAAAGCATAAGCCATATCTACACTTATCCCTGTTGGTCTTCCCTCTTCATTTGACATTTCAAACGGCGGGTAAGCTAGTTCCATTCCAACTATCAATGTTTGTCCTTGAGCAAATGTCAAACTTCCTAAAATCAAAGTTAAAAAAATCAATATTTTTTTCATAAATTCCTCCCTTTATATAAAAAGTTATTTCTATAGCTCTATTCTACTTCTAAATAAAGAAAAGATTTCCTCTATTTTTATACTTTAGATTTTGAAACTTTAATTTGCTAACAACCCTATTTTCAACAAAAATAAACCCGCTGCATATATCATCGGAAAAGCAACTACACTTCTTAAAAAGAATATTTTCATAACATCAAAAAAATTAAACCCAATCTTTGAATTCATAAGAATAATTCCTGTTTCACTAAAATATATCAACTGTGAAAAAGTTAATCCTCCAATTACAAACCTAGCTAATTCACTTGGACAATCCTTTATGAATACAGCCGGAAGCCACATATCAGTTATTCCTATTATCATAGAAGGAGCCATATATTGAGCTATCTCTCTTTCAAACCCTATAAATTCTAAAAATGGAACCATTGGTGCTGTAACTATTTGAAAAAAGTTTGTTTTATCAGCTAATACTAAACCTATTGTTCCCACAAGCATTATTACAGGAGTAAACGTCACATAGATAGTTAAAACTTTGATAAAAGAATCCTTTAAAACTTTTGTAGCTTTGGTTTTTCCAGCTACATCTGAAGCTAATCTAATAGCATAATTCATACTTGTATCGCTCTCATTAGGAGCCTTCCCCTCTTTATAATATCTATCTTTAAACTTTTTCAACGGCATTCTAGATATTACAACACCTGTCAAAATTGTACATACTATTATTGTTCCGTAAAAATATCCAAAAATATGTGATAATCTAAGCAAATCCGCCATCATTATTGCAAATGAAATTCCAACTAATGAAAAAGATGTTGCTATAATAGCAGCTTCTTTTTGAGTATAATACCCTTTTTCATATTGTTGATCTGTTACTACGATTCCTATTGTTCCATCTCCAACAAACGAGGCTAAAGCATCAATTGCTGCATACCCTGGAACTTTGAATAGTTTTCTCATATAAGGAGCTATTAAAGTTCCTATGAATTCAACCAATCCAAAAGAAGTCAGTAACGGTATAAGCATAACCTCTAAGAAAAATGTTACTAATATTGTTGGTAGTAACTCATCTATCATCATAAGCCCTGTTGCTTCATCTGCAACAACTCTACTCAAGCTTTCTGGTAAAAAATTATATGTTATTAAAATTAGAATTAAAGCCCCTAATATTCTTATTCCAGCTACAAATTTACTACTTACAAAAAATCCGTCTAAAACTTTATCATTAAAAGTTTTTCTTTTCATTCCTAGAATCGTTCCAAAGATGGTGACCACAGCAAATCCTGCTGTCACTATTTTCACTATATCATCATATCTTTCTACTATATGACTCTTTATGTGACCTAATAACATCCCTGATTCTCCTCCTATTACCATCGGTACTAAGAAAAGCCAAATTCCCACAAAAGAATAAAATCCGAATTTAAAAGTATTGATTACCACTATCATCCTCCTTATATTTTAAATAAAAAAAAGCGTACAAAAGTACGCTTAAATAACTAATAAAAAATAACAAAATTTTATAATATTGTTATGGCAGCGTCACAATATTTCTGTTCACAGGATTACAACATCTTTGCCGTCGGCCTTAGGCTCGTTTGTAAAGGTGAACTTCTATTTAATTTTCATAATGCATTATGAAATATTTTTATCATTTTGTCAATATTTAATTTATTTTTTTTATTTTAATATATCACTATAAAGAGTCATTGCTAAATAGAAGTAGATAACTAATGCTAATGCATCTACAATTGTAGTTACTAAAGGTCCTGCCATTATAGCTGGGTCTAGATTTAATTTTTTTGCTCCTATAGGTAAAAGCCCTCCTACAAGTTTAGCTATAACTACAGTTATTCCTAAAGTTATAGAAACTAATAGTGCCATTTTCAAATCCTGCTTCAATATAAAGTACATACGCAAGAAATTTACTGCTCCTAATCCTAAACCAACAATTAAACTAACTCTTAGCTCTTTCCATACAACTTTTAAATAGTCACCTATTTTTATCTCACCTAGAGCCATTCCTCTTATAATCAAAGTTGAAGATTGTGATCCTGCATTTCCACCAGTATCCATAAGCATTGGAATAGCCGCAGCTAATACAACCATCTGCTCAATAACCTCTTCATATTTACTTATTATAGAACCTGTAAATGTTGCTGATACCATCAACACCAATAGCCATGTTAAACGATTTTTAGCTAAATCAAAAATTGAAGTTTCTAAATACTCCTCCTTACTTGGAGCCATCGCAGCCATCTTTTGGAAATCCTCTGTATTCTCTTCCTCTATAACATCGACCATATCATCTATTGTTATAATTCCAACTAAAATATTCTCTTTATCTATCACTGGTAAAACTGTCAAATCATATTTCTTAAACAAAGTAACTGCATCCTCTTGGTTTGTTGAAGTCTTTACAGATAATATATTTTTATCCATAAGATCACCAATTACCTCATTATCCTGAGATGAAAGCAATTTTTTCAAAGTAATCTGTCCCTCTAATCTTTTATAATTATCTATGACATAGGCTACATCTATTGTTTCAAGTTCCTCGGCATATTTTCTAATATGCTGTAAACTCTCTTCAACTGTAAAACTACTTTTCAACGACAAATACTCTATTGTCATTAAGCTTCCAGCTGAATCCTCTTCATAAGATAGGAACTGATTTATCAAAGAACGATTTTCATGCTTATAATTTTCAAGCACTCTTTTTACAACATTTGAAGGCATCTCCTCTAAAAAATCAATCATATCATCAAAGTATAACTCTTCTAATAACGATTGCAACTTATCATCGTTTATTGAGCTCACAATTTTTATCTGCTCATCGGTATCTAAATTTGCAAATACCTCTGCTGCAATATCCTTGTGTAATAATCTGAAAAGTATTATAGTATCCTTTTCATTTTCATCATTAGCCTCAATAAATTCAGCTATATTAATAGGAGTTTCACAATTTAGAACCTCCTTTAAAGATTTTAAATCCTTTTTTAATAGAAGTTCTTTTACTTTTGTTTCAAACATCTTTCCTCCTTGTTTTTTGCAGAGGAAAAACGAAGAAAAATTCTAGACCTTTCCCCTACAAACGAATATTAAATTGTTATTTTTCACATTGCGTTTGGGATAACTGTCCATCTTTTTCTCTCCTTCAATTTATTTTTACTATACAGCCCGTAAATTATAACCTTTATTAAACAAAAAGTAAATCTTTATATATTTTTACAAAAAACAAAAAGACCTTAGAACTAAGTTCTAAGGTCCTTAAATATCATTACTTTACAGTTACGATGTTAGAAGCTTGAGGTCCTCTGTCACCTTGAACTACGTCAAAAGTAACTTCTTCTCCTTCTACTAACTTCTTGAATCCATCTTTCTTGATTTGAGAGAAGTGTGCGAATACATCTTTCCCGTCCTCACCAGTGATAAATCCGAATCCTTTTTCTTCGTTGAACCATTTAACTGTACCTTTCATTTGATACCTCCATAATTATTTTTTATAATTCTACAAATCTTAATCTTTAAATCAGAGGTTAAACAAACTCAAGTTACCAATGGTTTCTCTTCTAAAAATTTTAAAACTCATATTATTAATCTAGTATTATTATACTACGTTTCTATCAAAAAGTAAATGTTTTTATTTTTAATCTTCCTCATTTATTTTTTATATAGTTCTTAACCTCTAGTTTTAGTACATAAAGCTATTTATTTTCCCCTCAAAAACTATAATTTAATCAATATTTCACATAAAGAAATTTTCTTTTTTCATTTTCTTTTTTTTGAAAAAAAGTTTTATTTATTAATTGAAAAATTATATCTTTTTATAAAAGAATGTATTATAATAGATTCAATTTAAGATATAGGGGGGGGAATTTCTATGGATTATACTCTTTATAAAAAATTCGGAGCGCACATCAAAAAAGTAAATGGAACAACTGGAGTTCTCTTTACACTTTGGGCACCAAATGCTGAAAAAATATCAGTTGTTGGGAATTTTAATGATTGGAACGAGAAAAAAAACTACATGACTAAAGATATTGATTCTGGAGTTTGGTCTGTTTTTATCCCTCATTTAAAAGAGGGAACAATCTACAAGTATATGATTGCTGATAAAAATATGAATATGTTTTTAAAAAGCGATCCTTTCGCCTTTTATTCTGAGATAAGACCTAATACTGCTTCTATTGTCTACAACCCTTTTAAAGATTTCAATTGGGAAGATAAAGAGTGGTTAGATAAAAGAGCTCAAGAAAATATTTATAAAAAACCTACAAGTATCTATGAACTACATTTAGGTTCTTGGAAAAGAAACTATAATCGTGGAGCTGGAGTAGAAGACGGAAGAGAGTTTCTAAACTATCGAGAGATTGCTGAAAAACTTGTTCCATATATTTTAGAAACAGGTTTTACACACATTGAGATAATGCCTCTTACCGAGCATCCTTTAGATACATCTTGGGGATATCAAGGTGTTGGCTATTTCTCTATTACAAGTAGATATGGAACTCCTGAAGATTTCAAACACTTAGTCAACGAATGTCATAAAGCTGGAATTGGGGTAATTCTAGACTGGGTTCCTGGACATTTCTGTAAAGATGCTCATGGTTTATATCGATTTGATGGAACACCGCTTTTTGAATACGATCACAATATATTGGGGGAAAATCCCACTTGGGGAACTGCTAACTTTGACTTTACTAAACCCTTTGTTAAGAACTTTTTATTATCAAGTGCAACATTTTTATTTGAACATTTTCATATTGATGGAATTAGAGCTGATGCAATCTCTAATCTTTTATACCTTGAGTACGCCCGTGAAAAAACTGGTCTGAAAAACTCTCTTGGTGGAGATGCAAAGCTAGAAGCTATTGATTTTTTAAGAACACTCAATGAAATAATTTTTAAACTATATAAAAACCCTTTAATGATTGCTGAAGAGGCTACCTCTTGGCCACTAGTTACCGCCCCAAGCTACAAGGGTGGACTTGGATTTAACTATAAATGGAACATGGGATGGATGAACGACATGCTTAAATATATGTCCTACTCACCTTGTGAAAGAGAAAATCATCATAACTTACTTACCTTTTCACTTATGTATGCCTTTAGTGAAAACTATGTTTTAGCTTTATCTCACGATGAAGTTGTGCATGGTAAAAAATCACTTTTAGACAAAATGAGTGGAGACTATATACAAAAATTTGATTCTCTTAGAATGTTTTATGGGTTTATGTATGGGCATCCTGGAAAAAAACTTCTCTTTATGGGAGGAGAATTCGGTCAATTTATCGAATGGAGATATTACGAAGAGTTGGAATGGAAACTTTTAAAATATCCACAGCATGATTCTATGAAGACTTATATAAGTAGATTAAATGAATTCTATAAATCCGAACCAGCTCTTTGGGAAAAAGATTCATCTTCAGAAGGATTTGAATGGGTTAACCATAAATTATATTCACAAAAGCTAATCTCTTTTATTAGAAAAGGAGAAAATCCTGAAGATTTCATCTTAGTTATTTGTAACTTCACTAAAAATGAGTATATAAATCACTCGATTGGAGTACCTAGAATGGCTGAATATAAAGAGATTTTCAATAGTGATAAGGATATTTTTGGTGGTTCAAATGTCACAAATACAGAAATAATCAAACCAATAAATAGAGAGTTGGATGAACAACCATTCTCTATATCTATAAACATAGCTCCACTTTGTACACTATTTTTAAAACCAATATTTAGAAAAGGGGGATTTAAACTATGAAAAAGAAAATGATTGCAATGATTTTAGCTGGGGGGCAAGGAAGTAGACTTAAAAAATTAACAAAAGATGTCGCTAAACCTGCTGTTCCTTTTGGGGGAAAGTACAGAATTATAGACTTTCCTTTAAGTAACTGTGTTAACTCAGGAATAGATACTGTCGGGGTTTTAGTACAGTATAAACCATTTCTTTTAAACAGACATATAGGGGTTGGAAGCCCTTGGGATTTGGATATTGAAGGAGCTGGGGTTAGCATTCTTCCACCATATTCAACAGAAAGTGAAAATCGTTGGTATAAAGGAACCGCTGACGCTATCTTCCAAAATGAAAATTATATTGATATGTATAATCCAGAATATGTTTTAATTCTATCTGGTGACCATATTTACAAAATGGATTATGATAAAATGCTAGATTTTCATATTTCAACAAGCGCTAGTGCTACTGTTGCTGTTATCGATGTTCCTATAGAGGAAGCATCACGTTTTGGTATTATGAATACCACAGAGAACGGTGAAATTTACGAGTTTGAAGAAAAACCTAAAACTCCTAAAAGTACTCTAGCAAGTATGGGTATATATATATTTAACTGGTCTCTTCTTAAAAAAGCTTTAAGAGAGGATCAATTAGATAAAAAATCTGATAAAGATTTTGGAAAAAATATAATCCCTAAGCTTTTAGAAGAGGGACAAAAGCTAATGGCTTATCCTTTTGCTGGATATTGGAAAGATGTTGGAACTATCGAAAGTTTATGGGCTTCAAATATGGACCTTCTAGATGCTTCAAATCCTATCGACCTTTTTGATAAAAATTGGAGAATTTACTCTCAGGCAACTAATAAGCCTGGACATCTTTTAGAAGAGGATGCTGTTATTAAAAACTCTATTATATCTGAAGGTTGTATTATAAAAGGTGAAGTTATAAACTCTGTTTTATCAGCGGAAGTTGTTGTAGAAGAGGGAGCTAAGGTTCATAATAGTGTAGTTTTAGCTGGAGCTGTTATTAAAAAAGATAGCTACATAAATAGAATTATTCTCGGTGAAAAAGGTATAACTGAAGAGGGTAAAAAATATGGAAGAAAAGATGAGATTTTATTTGTTACTGGGGGGGATGAATAATGTTATCAAACTATATTGGAATTATAACTTCTTTTGGAAGTAAGGATCTTCTAAAAGCTTTAACTTTACATAGAGGTATAGCTACTGTTGCTATTGCTGGAAAATATAGAGCTATCGATTTTCCACTTTCATATATGAAAAATGCTGGAATCAAAAATATGCATGTGTTAACTAACAAAAACTGTCGTTCTTTAAGAAATCATCTTGATGTTACAAAATCTTGGGGGTTAAATAGAAAAAATGGTGGTTTAACTATTCATAGTGGGGATTATGCAACTGATACCGATCTTCTACTAGATAACTTTGATGACCTTTTACATTCTAAGGATGAAATGGTTGTCATTGCTCCTACTTATATGGTGGCAAATATAGATTTAGATAAAGCTATTGAGTTTCATGAACTCTCAGAAAGTGATGTAACTGTTATCTATAAAAATATCGCTGAACCAAGTGAAGCTTTTCTAGGTTGTGATATTTTAGAGTTCAATGAAAAAAACTATCTAAATAGAGCTTTTGGAAATTATCTTCCTAAAAAGAATTTAAATATATCTACAGAGATATTTTTAATAAAAAAATCTCTTTTAATGTCTCTAATTTTATCAAAACCCTCTAGAGATTTACCATTAAAGGATATTATATATCGAAGTAAAAATAACTTAAAAATAATGGGATTTGAACATAAAGATTATCTTTCTTGTTTAAACTCATTAGCTAACTATTTTAAAACTAATATGGATTTAATTAATTCAGCTACATTAAAAGAGCTATTTTTCAATGAAAATAGACCTATCTTTAGTAAAGTTAAGGATTCTATTCCTACTCACTATCTGAGTGAATCTGTTGTAAAGAACTCAATTATTTCAAACGAATGTTTTATCGAAGGAACTGTTGTTAATAGCATACTTTCTAGATATGTAAATATTGAAAAAGGTGCTACTGTTGAAAATTGTATTATTCTTCAAAATTGTACTATAAAATCTGGTACTCATTTGAAAAATGTTATTGTGGATAAAAACGTTGTTTTAGAGAATACAGACCTAGAAGGAAATCCTTTCTACCCTCTTGTTATTCAAAAAAAATATAAGTTTTAATCTTCAAAAGGAGGAAAGCGAATGAAAAATATAAATCTACTTTTTGCTACTTCAGAAGCTGATCCATTTTTAAAAGTTGGAGGGCTTGGGGATGTGTCTCTTGCACTACCTAAAGCCCTTAAAAAAGTGGGAGTTAACGCTAAAGTTATACTCCCTAAAAATGGAAATATTCCTAAGGAGTTCGTCGAAAAAATGAACTTTTTAGGCTCTTTTACAGTTCCTGTTGGTTGGAGAAATCAATATGCTGGACTTTTTCATTTAGAATATGATGGTGTTGATTTCTATTTCTTGGATAATGAATACTACTTTAGAAGACACGTTCCTTACGGTCATTACGACGATGGAGAGATTTTCTCTTTCTATTGCAGAGGAGTTTTAGAAGCTATTAAATATATACCACACTTCACTCCTGATGTTATTCACTGTAATGACTGGCATACTGGAATGATTCCAGTGCTATTAAAAGCTTTTTATAAAGATGATGAACTTCTTAAAAATACAAAAACAGTTTTCACTATTCACAATTTAAAATATCAAGGTGTTTTCTCAAAAGATATTTTAGGTGAACTTTTAGGATTAGATAACTCATATTACTCTGAAGATAAATTAAAATTCTATGATGGGGTTTCTTTTATGAAAGGTGGTCTTGTATACTCAGATTTAGTTACAACAGTTAGCGAAAACTATTCAAAAGAGATCACTTATCCTTTCTATGGTGAAAAGTTAAATGGCTTAATTGTAGAGCTTGGAGATAAAGTTCATGGTATTGTTAATGGAATTGACTACTCTCTTTACGACCCTAGAAAAGATGATAAACTTTATGAAAAATTTGGACTTACTAATCTAAAGAAAAAAGCTATCAATAAAACTGAGCTTCAAAAAAGATTGGGTTTACCTGTAGATCAAAATATCTTCATGGTTGGATTAGTTTCTCGTTTAGTTAGTCAAAAAGGACTTGATCTTATTAAATGGGTTATGGATGAGATTTTAAATATAAATCTTCAATTCGTTGTTCTTGGAACAGGGGATGTTCAATATGAAGATCTCTTTAATTACTACTCATACACTCACCCTGAAAAATTATCTGCTAACATCACTTTTAGTGATGAATTAGCTAGAAAAATATATGGTGCTTGTGATCTATTTTTAATGCCATCTCTTTTTGAACCTTGTGGCATTGGTCAACTTACAGCTATGAGATATGGAACTATCCCTTTAGTTAGAGAAACTGGTGGGCTTAAAGATACTGTTTCTGATTTCAATCCTTCAACACTAGGAGGAACTGGTTTTGTTTTCCAAAACTACAACGCCCATGATATGTTATTCAAATTAGAATATGCTGCTAAAATCTTCTATGAGGATAAAAAATCATGGACAGCTCTTATGAGATCAGCTATGAAGTATAACTCAGAATGGAAAGAATCTGCTAAAAAATATAAAGCACTTTACGGAGGTCTTTTATGAATTTAAATAAAAACCAATTTAAAGAGGATTACAAAAAACGGCTTATACTTACTTTTGCTCAAACACCTACAGAAGCTTCACCAGAACATAAATACTTAGCTCTTGGAAAACTTATTCGTGATTATCTCTCTGAAACTTGGGCTGAAACTAATACTTTCTATACAAAAAAAGAGGTTAAACAAATTTATTACTTCTCTATGGAGTTTTTAATTGGAAGACTTTTAAATACATATCTTCTAAATTTAGATATTAGAGAAACTGTTCAAGATGGTCTTAAAGATTTAGGAATTGATTTAGATGAACTTCTTGCTCTTGAGCCAGATCCAGCTCTTGGAAATGGAGGACTTGGTAGACTAGCAGCTTGTTTTATGGATTCTTTAGCTTCATTGGGATTTCCAGGTCATGGATGTGGTATTAGATTCAAACATGGACTATTCACTCAAAAAATTGTGAATGGTTATCAAAAAGAACTTTTAAACAACTGGTTAAAAGAGGATTTTCTTTGGGAGATTAAAAAGCCTGAAAAAAGTGTCACTGTAAAATTTGGTGGAAACGTCACTCTAACTAAAACTCATGAAGGGCTTGAACCTATCTACTCTGGATGTGAAGAGATTGTCGCTGTTCCTTATGATATGCCTATACTTGGTTCTAGCAAAGAGATTGTTAACACTTTGAGACTTTTTAGTGCTGAGCTTCCAGATGAGGATATCGATTTAAGCGGACTTCAAAAAGGTGACTATCAAAAATATATAGATAAAAAATATGCAGTTGAAGCTATTTCACAAGTTCTTTATCCAGATGATTCAAGTTTTAGTGGAAAACTTCTTCGTTTAAAGCAAGAATATTTCTTTGTGAGTGCTGGACTTCAAACAATTTTAAGAAGATATAAAGAGATGAAGCAACCGATTCATAGATTCCCTGATTTTATTGGAGTACATATAAATGATACTCATCCTGCTATCGCAGTTGGTGAACTTATGAGATTACTACTTGATGAAGAAGGCTTAGATTGGGATAGTGCTTGGGATATAACTGTTAAAACTCTTGCATATACAAATCACACTATCCTAGCAGAAGCTATGGAAAAATGGCCTTACGATATGTTTAAAAAAACTGTTCCTAGAATTCTTATGATAGTAGAGGAGATTGACAGACGTTTCTGTGAAGAGGTTTCTAAAAAATACGATGGAGACTCTAATAAAATCAACTCTATGAGGATAATAAATTATGGTGAAATTAGAATGGCAAACCTAGCTATAATCGGCTCACACTCTGTAAATGGAGTTGCTAAAATACATACTGAAATTTTAAAAAATCGTGAGTTGAAAGATTTCTACCTTCTTTATCCTGAAAAATTTAATAACAAAACAAATGGAATTACTCATAGAAGATGGTTAAAAAATGCAAACCCAGAGCTCTATAAATTGGTAACTGAAAACAGTGGCCCTGAGTGTATTGAAGATACCAATAAATTTATTAATTTTTTAAAATGCATAAACGATGATGCAGTTTTAGAAAAGTTAGATAAAATAAAATTGAAAAATAAAGAAGAGGTTGTTAAATTTGTTAAAAGAAATTATAACATTGATATCAATCCATTCTCTATCTTTGATGTTCAAATAAAAAGATTACATGGATACAAAAGACAACTATTAAATGTTTTTCATATTATATATCTATATAATCAGCTAAAAGAAAATCCAGAACTAGATATCGTTCCTAGAACATTCTTCTTTGGAGCTAAAGCAGCACCTTCATACTATCTAGCTAAAAACATCATAAAACTTATAACTTCAGTGGCTCAAGTTGTAAACAATGACGCTGCTATTAGAAATAAAATCAAAGTTGTTTTCCTTGAAAACTACGGTGTTTCTATTGCTGAACTTATAATTCCTGCTGGTGATGTAAGTGAGCAAATCTCTACAGCATCTAAAGAGGCTTCTGGAACTGGAAATATGAAATTTATGATGAATGGAGCGATTACCTTAGCTACTCTTGATGGTGCTAACGTTGAAATTTATGATGAAGTTGGAGATGACAACATGGTTATCTTTGGACTTACATCTTCAGAAGTTATGGATTTAGAGAAAAATCGTAGCTACAATTTCAGAGAGTATCTTGATTCAAACCCTATTTTACAAAGAGTTATTGGGCAATTAAAAGATGGAACTTTCTCTCAAAACCATGATGAGTTTAAAGATGTTTTAAACCATATTTTTGGTGAAGGTGACCCTTACTTTGTGCTTAAAGATTTTTCAGCATACGTTAAAGCTCAAGAGCAGATAAATGCTCTATATGAAAATAAAAAAGGGTGGCTTCAGATGTCTCTTGTCAATATAGCTCACTCTGGTAAGTTCTCTTCTGATAACAGCATTAAAAAATATGCTGAAGATATCTGGCATATTAAGAGGGTGAAGAGAGATGAATAGTCTATCATATTCTTTGGCTAAAGATTCTATAATTTTTAACTCTCAAGATGAAGAATTCAAATCACCTTTTGGAGCTACTGCCGCTGGGGAAAATATTAGATTTAGAATTTTAACTGATAGTTCTATAAACTGTTTAGAAATATTTTTAATTTTAAAAAATGGCAAAAAATCCGAGATTGCACTCATTCAAAATGAAATAACAAAAATAGGAGACCGTGACTATAAAGTCTGGTCTCTTAATTTTATAGCTCCATCAATCGCTAAAACAATTTTTTATCACTTTAAATTAAAAATTGGAAATGAGAATACCGTTTTCTACTATGGAAATAACTCCTTAGCTCTTGGTGGCGTTGGTGAGATTTATGAAAGCTCTCCCCTTGATTTTCAAATAACTCTTTTTTATAAAAATAGTCCCTCTCCAAATTGGTTTAAAGAGAGTATTGTTTATCAAATTTTTCCAGATAGATTTTATAATGGGAACAGAGATAAGAAAATAAATTCTCCTAAAGATAATAGTTTTATATATGCTAAGTGGTCTGATACTCCCATGTATATTAAAAATAAAAAAAATGAAATTGCTCGTTGGGATTTTTTTGGTGGAAATTTAAAGGGAATAACTGAAAAAGTAAAATACTTAAAAACTTTAAATGTTGGAACTCTTTATTTGAATCCTATATTTGAAGCAACTAGCAACCATAGATATGATACAAATAACTATCATCAGATTGATCCTATCCTTGGAAGTTTTAAAGATTTTAAAGATATGATAAAAGAGTGTAAAAAAAATAAAATCTATACTATCTTAGATGGAGTATTTAATCACACTGGAAAAGATAGCCTTTACTTTAAATCTGCTACTAAATCTACCTCTTCACCTTTTTATCCATGGTATAGATTTATTGATTATCCTTACGAGTATGACTCTTGGTGGGGAATTAAAGATTTACCTTGTGTAAATGAATTAGAACCAAGCTTTTTTAAGTATATTATTGAAGGTGAAAATAGTGTTTTAAATCACTGGATGAAAACTGGAATCAAGGGATGGAGACTTGATGTCGCTGATGAACTTCCTAGTTTTTTCATTGAAAGTTTTAGATATAAATGTAAAGCTATAGATTCTAACTCAATAATAGTTGGGGAGGTTTGGGAGGATGCTAGTAATAAAATTAGTTATGGGCAAAGAAGAGAGTATTTTAATGGTAAACAGCTCGACTCTGTTATGAACTACCCTCTTAGAACCTACCTCTTAAACTTTTATAATGGCAGTATAGATAGCGAAACTCTTTGCAAATATATGAACTCTTTAAAAGAAAATTACCCTAGAGAAAATTACTACTCTCTTTATAACCTTTTAGGAAGTCACGATGTAAAAAGAATAAAAACCTCTGTTAAAGAGATTGTTCAAAATAGCAGTATAGATTCTCAATATCATGAAGCTGCAACTACACGAATTCTAAAATCTTTGAGCTTAATTCAATTTACACTTCCTGGGGTTCCTGTCATCTATTATGGGGATGAGGTTGGACTCGAAGGTGAAAAAGACCCTGACAATAGAAGAACTTATCCTTGGGGAGATGAGGATAAAGACCTTTTAAAGTGGTATCGTAAAATATCTTTTTTAAGAGATAATTCAAATATTTTGAAAAAAGGAGAAGTTAAGTTTTTCTCACCTCATCCTGATGTTTTTGCTTATGTGAGATTCTTTGAAAATAAGAAAGATTTTATTGGAGTTATAACTAGTAGAAATCAAAATAGATCAAAAATTTTCAAGTTAAATTTAAAGGAATTTCTTGGACAGTTTAGTAATAATATTACGACTGACATATATCGTTGGAATGACCCCCTAATCATTCCAACGGATTCATCTACTAATTTCCCAATAAAAATCCCCCCACTAAAGACACTTTTATTCAGCAGTAAAAGGGTCTGACAAAAAAGCTGAGCATCCCCCCGCTCAGCTTTTTTCCTAAGAGTATATGTGATTGTTTTCCCATAGATACTTTTAGGAAAAAAAGTTTTAAAAAATAATGTTTGACAAATTATTTTTCATAGTTTATAATCAATCAAACTTTAGTAGTTAAGAATATTTTAAAGGGGGTCAGGTCATGTTACTTAGAAAAGATAGGAATAGGGTACAAAATAATAAGCAACTCTATATTCTATTATATTCTTAGTAATTTTGATGCTGACCATCCATTTTTATTTTATATATGGTTTTCTTTTTGAAATTATTTATCTTGTATTTAAAGGTCTAAGAGTATGAACTTACTTTTAGACTTTTTTTATATATTAAAATACTAATAAAGGAGATTTTTATGGGAGATTACTTAGCTATACTTAAAACAATTTTCATCGACGGTTACAGATACCAATATGTTTTACAAGGTTTAACATTCTCTGTTGGTGTAACTGCTTTTTCAGCTTTCTTTGGTGTTATTTTAGGAGTTCTTATAGCTCTTTTAAGACTATCAAAGTTTAAATTAATTGCAATTCTTTATATCGATTTGATTAGAGGAACTCCTGCAGTTGTTCAACTTCTAATTCTTGCAAATATTGTTTTTGCTGGTTTCCGTGACATACCTATTTTCTTGGTTGCTGGAATAGCTTTCGGAATAAACTCAAGTGCCTATGTTGCTGAGATTATCAGAGCTGGTATTGAAGGTCTTGACAAAGGGCAGATGGAAGCTTCACGTGCTCTTGGAATGAGTTACCCTATCGCTATGAAAGAGGTTATTATTCCACAGGCTATCAGAAAAATTTTACCCGCTTTAGTTAGTGAGTTTATAACACTTTTAAAAGAAACATCTATCGTTGGATTTATCGGTGGAGTTGATCTTTTAAGATCAGCAAATATAATCACTTCTCAAACATATAGAGGAGTTGAACCACTTCTTTTAGTAGGATTTATATACCTTATTCTAGTTGGAATATTTACAAAAATTATGAGAGGCGTTGAAAAGGGGATGAGCAAAGTATGATAAAAGTGGATAATCTTTTTAAAAGTTTTGGAGAGTTAGAGGTTTTAAAAGGTGTTTCTGTAAATATAAATAAAGGTGAGGTTGTAGCTGTCATCGGTCCATCAGGAAGTGGAAAATCAACTTTTTTAAGATGCCTTAACCGTTTAGAAGAACCAACTCTTGGTCATATCTATATAAGTGGAGAGGATATCATGCATCAAAGTACTAATATAAATGCGATGAGAGCTAAAGTGGGAATGGTTTTCCAGCATTTCAATCTTTTTCCTCATAAAACAGTTTTAGAGAATCTAACTCTAGCACCTTTAAAAGTAAAAAATTTAAAGAAGGAGTTAGTAGAGGAAAAAGCTCTTGGACTTCTTAAGAAAGTTGGATTGAAAGATAAAGCTCTTGCATACCCCGATCAATTGTCTGGTGGTCAAAAGCAAAGAATAGCAATCGCGAGAGCTCTTTGTATGGACCCAGAAGTTATTCTATTTGATGAACCAACTTCAGCCCTTGACCCAGAGATGATCCGTGAAGTTCTTGATGTTATGAGAGATTTAGCCAAAGAAGGAATGACAATGGTTGTTGTTACTCATGAAATGGGGTTTGCTAGAAAAGTAGCTGATAGAGTTCTCTTCATGGATGCAGGTTCTATCTTAGAGGATACAACTCCTGAAGAGCTCTTCGAGGGGAAAAATCATTCTAGAGCAAAAGAGTTTATAGAAAAAGTTTTAAACCATTAATATATTTTAAATCGGGAGGAGATTATGAAAAAAATTGTTAAAAATTTGGTTTTGGTTTTAATGTTACTACTTAGTTCTCTTAGTTTTGCTAAAGGTAAACTTTATGTAGGAACAAATGCTGAGTTCCCACCTTTTGAATATCTAGATAAAGGTGAGGTTGTTGGTTTTGATATCGACCTTGTTAAAGCTATCGGAGAGAAAATTGATATGGAAATTATTATTAAAGATATGGCTTTTGATGGTCTTATTCCAGCTTTAGAGATGAACAAAATTGATATAGTTATCGCTGGAATGACTGCAAATGAAGAGAGAAAACAAACTGTTAATTTTTCATCACCATACTACACTGCTAACCAAGTTATTATTTTAAACGAATCTAATGAAGATATTAAAACTTTTGATGATTTAAATGATAAGTTAGTTGGTGTTGTACTTGGATTTACTGGGGATGTTGTTGTAAGTGAGATGAAAAATGTTAAATCTAAAAAATATAATGCGTCTTATGCTGCTATAATGGAACTACAAAATAAAAAAATTGATGCTATAGTTTTAGATTCTGAAACAGCTTTAAACTATGTTAAACACAATAAATCTTTAAAATTAGCCGAAACTTCTGGCGAACCTGAAGAGTATGCAATCGCTATCTCTAAAAAAAATATCGAACTTTTAGAAAAAATAAATAAAGCTTTAGAAGAGATTAAAGCTGATGGAACTTACGATTCTCTCTTAAAAAAACATATGTAAAAATATATAAAAAAATAAAAACCCCTCTAGAAATTATCTAGGGGGATTTTTTTAATTATAAAAATCTTTTGTTGGCTTTCCTAAATAGAATCCTTGACCATAATCAACTCCGTTTTCTCTTAAAAATTCCAATTCTTTCTCATTCTCAATTCCTTCAGAAACTATTTTCAGATTTAAACTCTTCATCATTTTTATTAATCCAACATAAATTGCTTTTCCTTTTTTCTCATCCTCTATCATCGCTAAAATCAAAGATCTATCAAACTTAACAGTATCAATTGGTAAAGTTGCCAAAAGACCCGTTGTTGAATAACCCGCTGTAAAATCATCTATCGATATTCGAATATTTTTATTTTTTAAT
>JBOFRT010000273.1:0-1423 GCA_051651165.1 Cetobacterium sp. | reverse complement strand
ATAGATTTAAATCGCTGAAGTTGTTTTATCAACTTTTTATGATTTATATTATCGAAGAATCCTTTTATATCAATATCTACAACAAAATGTAGTTTTGAAATGTTTACACAATGATAGCAAGTTGCTATCGCATGTTCTGCACTACGTTCTGGTCTAAATCCAAAGGAATTTTTATGAAAACTTTTTTCAACTATTGGTTCTAAGATTTGTTTAAAACATAGTTGTACTAGCCTATCATAAATATTAGGTATTCCTAGGGGTCTAAATTCTCCATTTCCTTTTGGAATCTCTACTCTTTTTACCGTTCCTGGTGTGTATCTGCCCTTTAAATCATATTTAATTCGTTTTACTATTTCATCTTCAATTTTTATTATATCGCTTATGGTTTCGCCATTCACTCCAGGAGTTTTACTTCCTTTGTTACTTTTCAGCGTGTGAATCGCTCTATAAATATTTGATTCATCAATTACGAAGTCTATTAAACTCATAGATTGTACGCCTCCCTCTTCCTAAGAATTAGGAAACTTTATTTTCTTGGTTTACGACCATTCATCTATTAATTCTAAATTAAAACAATTTTAAAATTATTGACTTGGGGCTATCCCTCCACCACTTATTATCATGGTTTCATCGGTACTGTGCCCCTACTCTCACAAGACCGAAGAAATTTCGTTAAACCATTAACTTATATTCACCAACCCTCTAACTAGGTTTTTATATTGTGTCTTGCTTTCCACGTTCCATATTTTCTATCATTAAATCTACTTAGGTAGTTTCTGTAGCCCTGTAAGCTGGATACTGCCTTTAACAGTATAGCGAGTTTCATAACGCAAATTTTTACTAATCGCCACTTACGCCACGTTTCTGCGGTTACAACATTTCTGCTGTATCCTAATTTAGAGCCGTACATTCAAAACTTTGTCAGCACACCAGTGCATTCTTACCTTATAAATTTGACTCCCGACCTATCATTATCTCGACCACCTCTGGTTCGCATTTCCTCATCGTTACATGCTAGGGATAACTCTCAGCCAACTTTACCGAACTTTATACCATTAAGTTTAGTTAGAACCTAATCGCATATCGGAGTATCAGAGGAAGCATTTCGGGGCGTTACTCCTTCATTCTACTTCTCGAAAATACAGTTCTTTGTTATTTCGCTTATTCCTAAGCTACTTTTAACATGTCGTAACTTTTCATTACGAAACGTGTCGCACTTGCGTTTAAGTCTCTATCTATCTCTGAGTTACATTCATTGCATTTGTAAACTCTTGAAGATAGTGGCAGTTCAGTTTTTACTGAACCACAAAATGAACAAGTTTTTGACGATGGAAACCACTTGTCAATTTTAATTACTTGTTTTCCTAAAAACATTGATTTGTATTGGAGCATAGTTGTAAATATTCCCCAGCCGTTATCAGCG
>JBOFRT010000272.1:0-1213 GCA_051651165.1 Cetobacterium sp. | reverse complement strand
AGAATTTGATGAAAAAGGAAAACTAAAAAATAACGCTCCTGGAATAGGAGATATAGGTAAACAATTTTTATATGAAGAATCATATAGAGCATACTATAAAAAAGTAGGAATTGAAAAAACTAGATATTATAATGCTTTTGTGTTTCCAACAGAAGAAACACAACATAGTTATATAGGAGAAGTTTCTTTTGAAATCTTCCTAGGAAAAAAAATCAAATTATTTAAATTATCTACAGAAAAAATGTATGAGAATTATTTAAAAAATACAAAAATAAGTTTAGAACCAAAAATAGAAATCCAAGTACGGGACATAACTTTATTAGAGGTAGATATTATAATAAATTCGGCTAATAGTAATATGATGAGAGGTTCTGGACTTTGTGGTGCTATCTTTCGAGGCGCTGGGAAAGAATTAGAAGTAGAGTGTTCAAAATATTCTAAATTAGAAGTTGGAGAGGCAATTTTAACAGATGGATATAATCTTCCAGCTAAAAAGATAGTACACACTGTAGCTCCTAAATATTATTTAGAAGAAACTGATAGATATGAAAACTTAAAAAGATGTTATAAAAATATAATAAAGATAGTTGAAGAAAATAAATTTAAATCAATAGCAATTCCTTGTATAGGTATGGGAATATACAAATGGCCTCTTGAAGAAGGAGCCAAAATAGCTATAGAAACTGTTTTAAATTCTATTACACCAGGAAGTATCGAAAAAATTTATTTTATATGTGGAGATATAGAGCAAGAACGAATATATAAAAAGTATTTAGCAGAAAAATTAAAATAGAAGATCAAATTGATTCTAAATTAGAATGGAGAAATTTAGAGGATAATAAATCAAGTATGATTATGAAAAGTGTGGAATTTGATATATATAATGAGGAATCATGGGGAGATTCAATAAATTACTTATTATCAGAAATTTCTAAGTATATAGAAGTTTTTAAAAAATATGAGTATAGTATTTAGTTTTGTTTAAATAAAAGATTAAAATAAAATACATAAAAACCTGAGAAAGAATCTCAGGTTTTTAATTTTAGGATACTCAAATTTTAGAAAAAAAGTAGTTTAGTATAATTATATTTTTTAAATTTCTTCAATTATTTCATCTTTAGAAAGTCTTGATTTTGGAAGAGCAGCATTAAAATCATCACTTGCATGATATCCTAAAGCTACAACAAAAGAAGCTGTAAATCCTTTTTCTCTA
>JBOFRT010000271.1:0-4272 GCA_051651165.1 Cetobacterium sp. | reverse complement strand
TCCCTTAAATTTTTTATTTTGTTAAGTATAAATAAAAAAAAATCAAATGTCAACAAAAAAATTAATTATTTTTTTCAGGGAAATATTTAATCACTAAATTGTTATACTCATCAGTGTTTTTTAAATTTTCTAAAATATCATTAATTTTTTCAACTTTTTCCAAGCTTCCTTTCTTTAAAGCAATAGATGCACCAGGGTAATTATCTGTAATTTTATCTAATATTTTTAAAGTTTTCATAGATTTTAAATACTCATATCCAGTTTTATCAGCGATAATAACACCATCAATTTTATTGTTTTCCAAATCCATAAGAGCACCTAAAAATGAGTTATATGGTCGAACTTCAGCTCCTAACTTTGTAGCAAACTCCTCTTGAAGAGAACCTAATTGAACTCCAACAATTTTATTTTTCAATTCTTCTTTATTATTTAAAGAGCTTTTATTATTAACTAAAACAAGATGCTCAGATTTAAAATATAAATATGGATTTGAAAAATCTACTGCTTTTTGTCGTTCTGTTGTTTGAGACATACCAGCAATAATTGCATCGATTTTTCCTGTTTGTAAAGCAGGAATCAAACCATCAAAAGATATATCTTTCCATATAATTTCATATCCAGCTTTTTGTCCAATAAGTTCCATAAGTTCAACATCAAAACCTGTTAACTTACCATTCTCAAGATATTCGTATGGAACAAATTCAGCATTGGTACCAACATAAAGTTTTTCTGCAAATAAAGATACTGATAAAACGCTTGCCATGATTAAAGTAATAATTTTTTTCATAATAATACCCTCCATTAAAATAAATTTTTGTATAAAAAAAACCGAACTAACTCAAATTAGTTCGGTAAATAAAAGACTAAAGTATTAATAAAAGTATAGTCATATTTTCCATAACAAAAGAGATAGTTTATCTAAAATATAAAATTTTAAAATCTCTCTTTCGTTCCTTAAAAACATAACTGACCTCCTTAAAAAATTATTTTAGATGATATTATCATATAAAATTTTTTTTGTCAAAATATATTTTTTATTTTTTTCGACCAACTGTTAAAATTATAGCATTGATACAAAATGCAAGAATTAAAATATAATTTGAATTACTACCACCATATATTTTCCCAAATAAAGCTATAGTTCCTCCCATTATAATTGCACTTAAAACATAAGATTTTTTAAATCTATATCCTAAAATTCCCGCAAAACATGGAATTATAAGTGCTCCAGAATAAACAGATAAAGCTAGTAATAAAGAGCTTAATATAAATTTAAGTTTAAGAGCTACAAGGATACTAAATAATCCAAATACTCCAATGAAAACCCTTGTAAGTTTAATTGATTTTACATTTTTTAAATTTTTAGTAAAAATCTCTGTAAATATAGATGATCCAGTTAATAAGCAAGTATCAGCAGTAGAAATTATAGCTGAAAGTAAACCAAAATATAAAAGAAGACTTATAGGTTTTGGTAAAGTATTAGCTGCAACATGTAGTAATGGAGATTGACCATTAGTTAGATTAGGATAGGCTCCAGCAGCAAATATACCTATTTTAGTTAGAATAAAAGCTAAAGGTACTAAAATAATAATACTAATAATAATTGATTTTTTTGCAACAGTGGTATCTTTTGCACAAAAAATTCTAGAATAAATATCAGGACCAACTAAAAATGTAGATGAATATGTTAGTACTAGAATTAATAAATCAATATAACTAAATTTTTCATTAATTAGTTGAGGTACTACATAAGTTGTTTCTATGTTAGGTAAAAATAAAAAACATAGTACAATACCTAGCAAAATAAAAATTAATTGAAAACAATCTGTTTTTATAATTGAAAGTTGTCCACCTAATATAGTATATATAATAAAAACTACTCCACTTATAATAACGCTTTGAAAATAAGAAAAATTACTTATAATTTCCATAATTTGGGCAGCACCCATAATTTGAGCAGCAACAATTCCAATCCAAGCTATAGAAATAATAAAAGAGCTTAAAATTCGAACTTCATCTCCATAAAAACTTCCTAAAAGTTCTGGAAGATTATACCCTTTAAATTTTTCAAATCTTTTAAGCAAAGGTAAAAGGGTAAAAAGACCAAATGCTGCACAAAAAAGAAGCCAAATTCCAGCCCAACCAATAGAATATGTAGCAGCAACATTTCCTAGAATAGCGGAACTTCCTAAAACTGTGGCTAATAAACTACCTGTAACTTGGAAAACACCAGCTTCTTTATTTGCTATAAAAAAATGAGAACTATCTTTAATTTTCTTAAATGAGTTATACCCAATCGCTAAAATACCTAAAAAATATAGATTTAAAAATAAATTTTCTACCACTTAAAATTAACCTCCCCTGATTTTAAAATTTTTATAATTTTATTAGAATCTTGAACAACAAGATGTCCGTCATCGTCAATATCAATAACAATACCTTGAATAGGACTATTTTTTTCATAATAAATAATATCTCTACCAATTAAAAATGATTTATTACGATAGATTTTAATAATTTCTGAATCGTCTAAATTTTCTATAATCTCCATAAGATTATTTATTATTTTTGAAATTAATTGATTTCTATTAATAGGAGTAATATCCTCTAGAAAAATTGATCCAGCAGTATAAGAAAGATCCTCTGGAAAGTTTAAAGTATTAAAGTTTACTCCAATTCCTAAAACGATATTTTCAATAGAGCCACTTTCAAAATCTGTTATAGCCTCTGTTAAAATTCCACATATTTTTTTATTATTTAAGAAAATATCATTAACCCATTTTATTTGAGTATCTTTATTACAAGTTTCATCGATTGCATTAGAAACAGCAACTGCTGTAGCAATAGTTATCTTAAAAGAGTTTTCCAAAAGTAAACTTTCAGGTTTTAAAATAATACTCATATATATTCCAGTATTTTTAGGTGAAAAAAAACTTCTTCCTTTTCGTCCTCTGCCATTTGTTTGCTCATTAGCAATGATAACAGTTCCATGCTTTGGATTATTTATTAGATAGTTTTTACCCTCTAAATTAGTAGAGAAAACAGAATCTTTTATAATAATATCATTATTGTATTTAAGATCTTTTTTGATTTCTATTAACGACAACATATTACTTTTGTGAGGAATGCAGTGACCTTTTTTATTCACAGAGTCAATTGTATAACCATTATTTTTTAGTTCTTTAATAGCTTTTGAAACTGCTGCACGAGATATATTTAATTGTTTTCCGATATCTTCTCCCGAAAGATAAGAACCTTTATTATTCTCTAACATAGAGATAATCTTTTCTTTAGTAGTCATTTTCTTCTCCTTATTGTATACAGTATTCAATATATATTATTATGAAATAAAAAAAATGTCAACTTTTATTAAATTGTAAAGTTGACATTTGTGAATTACTCAAAAGCTAGAAGTCTAGACATTTTAACATATTTAATTTTTTTTAATTCGTGAACAACATCTTCTGGAGGAAGAGAGGTTGAAGATATCTCAAAAGATATAACTACAGAAGCAACATTATTAATTGGAATATTTTGATTAATAGTAATTATATTACAATTAACAGATGATAGAAAATTTAAAACTTCAGATAAGGCTCCTTTTTCATGCTCTAACATAAGAGAGATTAAAGCTTTTTTTCCTAAAGCATTATCAGATGGTAAAAATACAAAATCTTTATATTTATAATAAGTACTTCTACTTATTCCAACAATTTTAACAGCTTCACTTACATTTTGAACTTTATCTTCAGCTAGTAAGTTTCTAACCTCAATAACTTTTTCCAGATAATCTGGAAGGATAGATTTATCTACAACCAAAAATTTTCCATTCATTTATAACCTCCCAATTTATATGCATTTGTAGATAGTATAACTTTTTAAAAAAAATATGTCTAGAAAAAAAACTTGTATTATAAAAAATAATATGTTATATTGTCTCTTATCTAAAGACACATGTTTCTAAAACAAAGACAAGGAGATGGTAAAAATGGAGAAAGTGTTTAAAGGATGGTGCGGCATAAGCCTAGTGAAACGAATTTTTATAGGATTATTATTTGGAGTGGCTTTAGCATATATAGCTCCTAATAGTATGAGTTGGATAACAATTTTTGGTGATCTATTTGTAGGTGCTTTAAAAGCTGTTGCTCCAATATTGGTATTTTTCTTAGTTATATCTGCAATTGTTCAACATAAAAAAGGTCAGAAAACAAATATAAAATCAATAGTGATACTATATTTATTAGGAACTTTTTTAGCTAGTTTAGTTGCAGT
>JBOFRT010000270.1:0-38392 GCA_051651165.1 Cetobacterium sp. | reverse complement strand
AGAGCGACGCACTTGCACTGCGTAGGTCAGCGGTTCGACTCCGCTTATCTCCACCATTTGCCTAGATAGCTCAGTTGGCTAGAGCACCCGGTTCATACCCGGGCGGTCGAAGGTTCGAATCCTTTTCTAGGCACCATTTAGAACTTTAAACACTCTTAACGAGTGTTTTTTTTATTTCAATAGAAAAAAAATCACCCTAAAGGTGACTTTTTCTATCTATCATATTTTATATATTTCAGAACTTGTATTATCAATGTTGGTGCAAATGCCAGTACTGTCATTTCTAAGAAGTTCATTAAAGTTAAATCCGAAACTGCAAACATATCATGAAATGCCGGAACAATTAATACAACATATAATAACGCTGCTCCTAATAGGAATGCATATATACTAAACATATTTTTCGTCAATCCTAATTTTAATACCGATCCATTTCCTCTACAGTTAAATCCATGGAACAATCTACCCAAACACAGTGTAGAAAACGCCATTGTACTTCCTAATCCTGCATCTCCTTTAGCAAATCCTAAATAGAACGCAATCATCGTCACAACTGCAATCAAAGTACCTTCCATTAGAATTCTACTCGATAGTTGTTTATCTAACAACGGTGCATTAGCTTCTCTTGGCTTTTCATCTAAAACGTTTCCTTGTGACGGTTCCATCCCAATCGCTATCGCTGGTAAACTATCCGTTAAAAGGTTTATAAACAGAAGATGTACTGGTGCAAATATCACTGGTAACCCCATCAACGAAGCATAAAATACCGCTAAAATTCCAGCTGTATTTCCAGATAGTAAAAATCTTATCGAATTTTTTATATTTGCATAAAGATTTCTTCCTGTTACAACTGATTTTACTATAGTTGAGAAGTTATCATCAGTTAAAATCATCGAAGCCGCATCTTTAGAAACCTCTGTTCCTGTTATTCCCATAGCTATTCCTACATCAGCTTTTTTCAGAGCCGGAGCATCATTCACACCATCCCCTGTCATCGCACAAATCTTACCTAACTTTTGCCAAGCTGAAACTATTCTTATCTTATGTTCTGGTGATACTCTTGCATATACAGAGATTCTTTCAACATGTTGTAGCAACTCCTCATCTGTCATCTTTTCAACTTCAGAGCCATTTAATGTTTCATCTCCATCTTTATAAATTCCGATCTCTTTTGCTATCGCTTTAGCTGTAACCTTATAATCTCCTGTTATCATAACCGGTTTTATTCCAGCTCTTATACAGTTTTGAACAGCTTCTTTAGATTCCTCTCTCGGAGGATCAATCATACTTATCAAACCAATAAATATAAATTCGTTTTCATCTTCAAATTCTAGTTCACGGTCAACACCAATCTCTTTCATTCCAAAAGCTAAAACTCTAAGTCCCGATTCAGCAAATTTTATATTCGCCGCCTTTATACTCTCTATATCTTTCGCCTCTACTAAATCTATATCTCCATTTTCTCTCAATATATATTTAGCTTTATCAATTATAATATCCGGAGCTCCTTTTGTTATAAGATAGTCTCTACCCTCGATTCTATTTAAAGTACTCATCATTTTTCTATCTGAATCAAACGGCAACTCTTTTAGTCTTAAGTACTCTTTTCTGATATCTGTTTCAACCATATTGTATTTATGACCTATATTTACAAGTGCAATCTCTGTCGGATCCCCAATCTCTTGTCCATTTACATTTACAGCATCACTACAAAGTATTGCAGCTCTCAGTAATCCCATCTCAATTTTTGACTCTATCTTTATACTTTCTGCATCCACAACTTTTCCATCTACAAATAGATTTTTTACAGTCATTTTATTTTGAGTAAGAGTCCCTGTTTTATCAGAGCATATTACAGATACACACCCTAAAGACTCAACTGAGTGTAATTTTTTTATAATCGCATTCTCTTTTGCCATCTTTTGAGTTCCTATCGCTAAAACTATTGTTACAATAGAACCTAAAGCTTCTGGAATAGCCGCTACTGCTAAAGCTACTGCAAACATCAACGCTTCAAGTGTACTAACTCCTCTGGCAACACTCATAAAGAACACAACGATACATAAAACTATTATTGCTATCGACAGTTTATGTCCAAATTTTTCTAACGATTTCTGTAGCGGTGTCATTGCATCCTCTGTCTCATCTAACAAAGCTGCAATTTTCCCCAATTCAGTTTTCATTCCTATCGATGTTACTAATAACTTTGCTCTACCATAAGTCACTAAACTTCCAGAGAAAACCATATTTTTTTGATCTCCGACAGTTAAATCACTCTCATCTATCACCTCTGAAATTTTCTCAACACTTTCAGATTCTCCTGTTAAAGAACTTTCATTTACCATAAGCGAATACGATTCTAACACTCTAGCATCACTTGGAACGACATCTCCAGCTTCTATAAGAACAATATCACCTGGTAATAGTTCACTCGAATCAATCTCTTGTTTTTGACCATCTCTTATAACTCTTGCTTTAGGTGATGACATTTTTTTCAAACTTTCCAATGACTTTTCAGCTTTTACATGTTGAACCGTACCCAAAGTAGCATTCATTGTAATAACTGCTAAAATAACTATCGTACTCTCTTTATTTCCTGAAATAAAAGATATCGCCGCAGCTACTAAAAGAATAATAACTAGAAAATCTTTAAATTGCTCTAAAAAAACTATAAAAGCGCTTTTCTTTTCCTTACTATTTAATTGATTCTCACCATACTCCTCTCTTAATTTTTCTAAATCTTTGACTTTCAATCCCTGTTCAGATGTATCAAAATATCCCATTATCTCATCTTTACCTTTAGAATAAAACTCTCTCATAAAAACCTCCTTAAACCTCTTCTATTTTAAATTATTTTACTAGCTCTAACTCTATTTTCATTTTAAAAATAAAAAAAGACTTTCAGTGTAGGTTAAAACCTACACTAAAAGTCTTGTCACCATTTTTAGGTGTATAATACCAGATTTTTTACAATCGAGATGTTGATATTATACTTTTGACTACTCCCTTTGAGTATATTACTAAATTATTCTTTTCTCAAGTGTATAACTTTTCAAAAATTTTGTCAATATATTTATATTTGAGCAATATCAAATATATCTAAATCCATCTTATCTACATTTAACTCTTGAACTTTTATTATTGCATTTAATGTATCTATCGAAGTTAATACTTCTACTCCGTATTCTATTGCTGTTCTTCTTATTTTGAATCCATCTCTTTGAGCATCATTTGCTTTTGTTGGAGTATTTATTAATAAATCTACTTCTCTATTTTTTAATAAATCTAAGATATTAGGAGACTCTTCATTTATTTTTCTTACTGCTGTTGCTTCAATTCCATTTTCAGATAGATATTTTTGAGTTCCCTCTGTTGCAAACAGTTGACATCCTAAATCTCTTAGTGATTTTACAACTGGTAAGAATTCATCTTTATCTTTGTCTCTTATTGTTAGAAGAACCTTTCTGTTTCTTACGTTTTGAACTCTTCCCCCTCCTAAAAGACCTTTGAAGATTGCTTCATCCGCTGTATGTCCAACTCCTAAAACTTCTCCTGTAGATTTCATCTCTGGTCCTAATGAAACCTCTACTCCTGATAACTTTTCTGTTGAGAATACAGGTACTTTAACCGCAACAACTGATGGTTTTTTGTAGATTCCAGTTCCAAAACTTAAATCCTTTAATTTTTGACCCATAATTACTTTTGTTGCTATATCAATCACAGGTACACCTGATATTTTTGCTATATAAGGAACTGTTCTTGATGATCTTGGGTTAACCTCAATTACATAAAGCTCATTTTCATAAGCTATAAACTGAATATTCATCATACCTTTAATTTTTAGCTCTTTCGCTATTTTTCTAGTAATCTCTTCAATCTTTTGCTCTGTTCCCTCATATAAATTTTGTGGAGGATATATTGTTATCGAATCTCCAGAGTGAATTCCTGCTCTTTCTAAATGTTCCATAACTCCTGGTATTAAAATATCATCTCCATCACAGATTGCATCTACTTCTACTTCGATTCCATTTAAATATTTATCTATTAGTACTGGATTTTCAGGGTCTCTTTCAAATGAAGCTTTTAAGTAGTTAACAAGGTTATACTCATCATGACATATCTCCATTCCTTGTCCACCTAAAACGTAAGATGGTCTTACTAAAACTGGATATTGAACTTCAGCAGCTATTTTCTTTCCTGCTTCTACTTCCCATACAGCTCTTCCTTTAGGTCTCTTTATATCTAACTTTTCCATTATATCTTCAAACTTTTCTCTATCTTCTGCTGCGTCTACCATTTCAGCCGAAGTTCCTAAAATCGTAACTCCTCTATCTCTAAGGTCATTAGCTAACTTTATTGCCGTTTGCCCTCCAAATTGAATAATTACTCCTGCTGGCTTCTCTTTATCAATTATATTCATAACATCCTCTGTTACTAAAGGTTCGAAGTATAATCTATCAGCTGTCGAGAAATCTGTTGAAACAGTTTCAGGATTGTTATTTATAATGATACTTTCAATTCCCATATTTCTTAAAGTTTTTATCGAATGAACTGTACAGTAGTCAAACTCAATTCCTTGACCTATTCTAATTGGTCCTGATCCAATAACTATTACTTTTTTATTATCAGTTACGTCAACTTCATCAAATTGATCATAAGTTGAGTAGAAGTATGATGAATCTGCTGCGAACTCTCCTGCACACGTATCAACCATTTTATAAACTGGCTTTATTCCATAATCTCTTCTCTTTCTAGCTATATCTTGCTCAGTTACATTTAATAGTTGAGCAATACCTTTATCCGAGAAGCCTTTTTTCTTTACATTTTTTAAGAACTTACCATCTAAATCTTTAAGTTCCATTTTCTTCATTAGCTCCTCTTGTCTTACAAGCCACTCTAATTTTTCCATGAAGAACTTATCAATTCCTGTTAGCTTTTGTAACTTCTCTTTTACATATCCTCTTCTTAACATCTCTGCAACAACGAAGATTCTTTCATCATCAGGTCTTACAACAATCTCTTTCAACTCTTCCATAGACATCTTTTTAACTACTGGATGCTCTAAGTTATATGTTCCAATCTCTAAAGATCTTAAACCTTTTAAGAATGCTGCTTCGAAGTTATTTCCAATCGCCATAACTTCTCCAGTTGCCATCATTTTTGTTCCTAATCTCTTATTAGCTTTTTTGAATTTATCAAATGGCCACTTAGGAATTTTTACAACTATATAGTCTAATGCTGGTTCAAAACATGCAAATGTTTTTCCAGTAACTTCGTTTACAACTTCATCTAACGTATATCCTAAAGATAATCTTGTAGCAACTCTAGCTATCGGATATCCTGTAGCTTTTGAAGCTAGTGCAGAAGATCTTGAAACTCTTGGATTGATCTCAATTATTGCGTATTGGAAAGATTTTGGGTGTAGAGCGAACTGTACATTACATCCTCCTACAACTCCAATTTCATTTATTATTTTTAAAGCTGATGTTCTTAACATTTGATACTCTCTATCAGATAACGTTTGTGACGGAGCTACAACTATCGAATCTCCAGTATGTATTCCAACTGGATCGATATTCTCCATATTACAAACTGTAATACAGTTTCCATCTTTATCTCTAATTACTTCATACTCAACCTCTTTCCAACCTAAGATTGATTTTTCAATTAGAACTTGTCCAACTCTTGATAATTTTAAACCTTTTAGTAAAATATCTTCTAACTCTTGAGGATTATCTGCAATTCCTCCACCGCTTCCTCCTAAAGTGTAAGCAGGTCTTACAACAACTGGATAACCAATCTCTTTAGCTACTCTAAATCCTGTTTCTAGATCTTCAACTATTCTACTTTCAATAGTTGGTTCACCTATTTTATCCATTGCCTCTCTAAATAACTCTCTATCCTCTCCTCTTTTTATAGATTCGATAGACGTTCCGATAACTCTCACTCCATACTTCTCAAGGATTCCTTTATCGTTTAATTCAACAGCCATATTTAATGCTGTTTGTCCCCCCATTCCAGCTAGTATTGAATCAGGTCTCTCTTTAGCGATTACCTTTTCAACAAACTCTGCTGTGATTGGCTCTATATATATTCTGTCTGCAACAGCTTTATCAGTCATTATTGTCGCTGGGTTTGAGTTTATTAATACAACTTCAATCCCCTCTTTTTTTAATGTTTCACATGCTTGTGTTCCCGAATAGTCAAACTCTGCTGCTTGACCTATTATGATTGGTCCTGATCCTATTACCAGTGTCTTTTTTATCGATTTATCTAACATTTATATACGCCTCCTGAAAACTCTACTAAAAATCTTAAAATTTTATCCCTCTATTACTGCTAAGAAATCATCAAATAAATATTCTGAATCAGCTGGTCCTGGCCATGCCTCTGGGTGATATTGAACACATAGTATTCTGTGCTCTTCACTTCTCATTCCCTCTATTGAATTATCATTTAAGTTTATATGTGTAACTTTCATTGAATCAGGTACTTTATCTACAACGTATCCATGATTTTGAGAAGTTATGAATATTCTGTTTTTCTCTAAATCTTTTACTGGATGATTACATCCTCTATGTCCGTATTTTAATTTTTTTGTAGTTCCACCTAAAGCCCAAGCTAATAGTTGATGTCCTAAACATATTCCAACAATTGGTAATTTTCCTACTAGTTTTTTAATCTCATTAATAACTTCAGTTAACTCTGCAGGATCCCCTGGTCCATTTGATAAAAAGACTGCATCTAAATCATGAGATAGTAACTCTTCAGCTGTTACATTCCAAGGGAAAACAATTTGGTGAATTCCTCTAGCCTCAAAAGATCTAAGTATATTTTTCTTAACTCCAAAATCTATTACCCCAACTCTTTTTCCTGGTCCTGGAATCTCATACTTTTCTTTAGTACTAACTTGCTCTACTGCATCTTTATTACTAAATTTTGCAAAATGCTCATCAATCTCTTTTTGAGTTAAATCTTTTGATGTTATTAGAGCTTTCATAGCTCCCTCTTCTCTTATGATTTTAGTAAGGTGTCTTGTATCTACCCCTTTAAATCCGACAACTTTATACTGTCTTAAAAACCCATCTAAAGTCATTTCACATCTAAAGTTATTTGGAAGTTTTGCATCCTCTTTGATGATAAACCCTTTTAACTTTATTCCATCCGATTCCATATCCTCTAAATTAATTCCGTAGTTTCCTACCATCGGATAAGTCATAACAACAATTTGCCCATAGTATGATGGATCTGTTAGTAATTCTTGGTAACCTGTCATTCCTGTGTTAAAAACAAGTTCTCCTACACTTTCCCCCAGCTCTCCAAAAATTTTTCCATCGAAACTCATTCCGTTTTCAAGAATTAACTTCCCCTTCATTTTTTACCTCCTAAATTTTTTGCATAAAAAAAGGAATATGAAAATCATATTCCCTGTCTATATTAATATTAAAATTAAAAACTAAAAAATTAAAAAATATAAATAAATTATTAGAAAATGAAATAAATAAATCTAAAAGCAACAAATAGTTTTTCTGTTTTTGTCTAACTCTTCTGTCGTTTTTGTAAACCATATTTCACCCTCCTTTTTTTTGCTCTGAGAAAAAGTATATACTAAAATTAAAAACTTGTCAATTTTTATTTTTTTACTCTTGATATATTGCCGTTTACGTTGTAATATTACTACTGAAAAATGTATTTCAAAAAGCGGGAGGTTTTTTATGGATTATAAAATCATTACAAACAACAATAAAGTATTTAATTTCTTCAAAGAAACAGATAATGTAATTTACTTAGAGAACCATAATATCAACGAAGTATTAAGTTACATCGAGAAAAAATGTCTTGAAGGACACAGACTTCTAAGTGACCCTATTCTATACAACTTAGAAAACCAAGATAACCCCTTCAAATCAATCTTAATTACAAATAAACAGATTGAGGACAACTCTCACTCTATTAAAATAATTCTTGGAGTTTTGGATATAATAAAAAAGGTTTCTTTCACTCCTAAAGATCAGCAATCAGACATCTCTTTAGAAGAATTTAGATTTGTTGATTTAAATCTTATAAGAGACAGTATTTCTAAAATAAATTTACTTTAATTTTTTATTTTTGGATAGGTTATTCACCTATCCATTTTTTATTTTTTTATATAATTTTAATTTAGATTATTGTATAATAAAGTAAACTATATTTGGAGGAATTATAATGGAGTTGATTATTTTAACTGGACTTAGTGGCTCTGGAAAGTCAACAGGTTTAAAAACTTTAGAAGATTTAGGATTTTTTACAATGGATAATATCCCTTTTAGGTTTGCTGGGTTAATTTTAAAGGATCTACAAAATTCTAGCAGGGATAATAATGTCAAAAGAATTGCACTAGGTCTTGATATCAGAACAATAATTGACGCAAATGATTTTGATACTTTTTTTAACGAGATTGATAATCTTGATATTGACTATAAAATAATTTTCTTAGAAGCATCAACTCAGTCAATTTTAAATAGATACAACCTTACAAGAAGAAAACACCCTTTAACTAAAGATACTTTATTACAAAGTATTGAAGATGAAATCTATCTTATGGAGGATATAAAAGATAAAGCTAATATGATTGTCGACACTAGTTTCTTAACAGCTAAAGAGCTGTCTAGAAAAATAGAGATGGCAGTAGCATCTTTTTCTAAAAATATCCTTTTAAATATTCACCTACAATCTTTTGGTTTTAAGCACGGTGTTCCAATTGATGCAGATATGATATTTGATGTGAGAACTTTACCAAATCCCTATTATTTAGAAAATTTACGTGAAAAAACTGGTTTTAATGATGATGTCTACGATTATGTTATGAGTTTTGAATCAGCACAAGCTTTATACTCTAAAATTTTGGATTTAATTACTTTCCTTATTCCAGGGTACATTAAAGATGAAAAAAGACATCTTACTATCGGAATTGGATGTAGTGGAGGGAAACATCGTTCTGTTTCATTTGTCAGAAGACTTCAAAAAGATTTAAATAGTTTAGACGATATTAACATCTACTCTATACATAGAGAGAAAGAGAGAGGAAACTGGTAAAGCTATGATTACTGTTTTTAATAAAGAGATTCCTGATAACCCAGGAGTATATCTGATGAAAAATAATTCTAAAATTATATATGTTGGAAAGGCTAAAAATCTTTCAAAAAGAGTTAGCTCATATTTCAACAGAGAGCATTCAGATGAAAAAACTAAAGAACTTGTTAAAAACATCGACGATATTGATTTCATTATTTGTAACTCTGAAATTGATGCTTTAATTTTAGAAAATAACCTGATTAAAAGATATTCTCCAAAATATAATATCAACTTAAAGGATGAAAAAACTTATCCCTATATTTTAATTACTGCTGAAAAATTCCCAAAAATTTCAATTGTTCGAACAACAAAAAAATTAAATCAAAATCTAGGTGATTACTTTGGTCCATTTCCTTTTGGTGCTTGGAATTTAAAATCTACTCTCTCTAAACTTTATAAAATAAGAGATTGTAATCGAGATATGGAAAAAGTCTATCCTCGTCCTTGTCTCAAATTTTATATGAAGCTTTGCAATGGACCTTGTAAGTACAAAGATATTTTCATCCAATACAACGAAAATATTTCAGATGCAAAAGAGATTTTAAAAGGAAATACAATATCCATCATTCAAAAATTAGAAAAAAATATGGCTGTTGCTGCTGAAAATATGGAGTTTGAAAAAGCTATCATGTTCAGAGAGCAAAAAAAAGAGATTGAAAACAATATACAAAAGCAGATAACTGAAGCTGCTTCATCTATCGACGAAGATATCTTCACATTTGTTCTTGAAGACAATAAAGTTTTTCTATGTGTCTTAAATGTAAGAGAGGGAAAAATCTTAGGGAAAAACTTTCACTCTATAAATTTAGAAAATACTATTTTTGACGATATTATTGAAGATACTATTATGAGTTACTATTCTAAATACCCTATACCTAAAAATATAATTTTTGAGGATTCTATGGCTCATTTAGAAAAAAATATAGGTTATATCTTTGAAGCAATCTGCACACATAAAGTTTCTCTATTTTTCCCTAAAATCAAATCTCGTAGAAGAGAGATTTTAGAGATGGGGTTATTAAACTTAAAAAAAGATATTGAGAATTTTTACAATAAGAAATCTATCGTTGAAAAAGGATTAAGTGATTTATATACAAAACTTAATCTAAAGCGTTTCCCATTCAAAATTGAGTGTTTCGATATCTCAAATATTTCGGGAAAAGATGCTGTCGCATCTATGAGTGTATCTGTGGAGGGTAAAAAAGCTAAAAAACTTTATAGAAAATTTAAAATAACATGTAAAGATACCCCAGATGATTTTGCTATGATGAGAGAAGTTATTGAAAGACGTTATTCAAAACTACCTCTTGAAGAGTTTCCAGATGTTATTTTAATCGATGGTGGACTCGGACAAATCAATGCGGTTGGTGAAATTCTTGAAGGGATTGGAAAGGGTGGTATATCAGAACTTTTAAGTATTGCTAAAAAAGAAGAGGAAATTTATAAATACACCGAAAATACTGCATATATCTTTTCAAAAAGTGATGAAGCACTAAAAATTTTACAAAGAGTTAGAGATGAAGCTCATAGATTTGGAGTAACTTATCATAGACTGCTTAGAAACAAAAGGGTTATATCTAGTCAATTGGATAGTATCCCTGGTATCGGACCAAAAAGAAAAGAGGCTCTTTTAAAAACATTTGGTTCTGTAAAACAAATTCAAAATGCAACTTTAGAGGAATTAGAAAAAGTTATTCCTAAACAACTAGCCTTAAAAATAAAGGAGATGATTTAACATTATGAAAAAAATTCTTTTACTTTTTTCTTTAATTACACTTGTTGGTTGTTCACAATTTTCTGCTAGAAAAGATCACAGTCAACACATTACATTCAAAAGCTCTATTCCTGAAGGAAAATATAATTTTAACTTAGTTTCTTTAGAGTATCCTAGCAACTATAATGAAAAAATTAATTTCTTTAAAAATCTAAATACTTCTTTAGAAAATCTTAACAGTGTTCAAAAAAATAGTTTTAATCTTCTAATTACAGAGGACATGAATATAGATTTCAACGACTTATTCAACACAGGTTGGTTAGACAAAGAGATTCTTGGAATGAAAATAGTTGAAGATTTAAATCCAGATGAAAAAAATTATTTAAACAGCTTCAATATAAATGTTCCTACTGAAGCTGGAGAGATTCAAAAGTTATTAAACAGACAATACTTTTTACTATTAAAACTTACAGACAACGAAGCTCTTTACAACTCTGAGTTTCTTTATACAGAGTTAGATAAAAGTTTATTGATGGAAGATATTTTACTAAATAGAAAATCTTTAATTGAAAATATAAACTCAATTAAGAAAAACTTTGTTTATTTTGATTCAATCGGTAAGAATAAAAAAATTATATTTATTCCAAATGTAACTGCAAATATAAATAATTTAGACGATAAATCCGTTATTTTCCAAAACTCAAATACTAACTCTGGATTTGTAGTCTTACCTAACTCTTTAGTTTTATTTGTAGGTAACAATAAAAAACATCTATCTACTGATGACTATGAGTTTACATCTAATATAGTTACACCGACTTCCCTTGATGATTTAAAAAAGTTACTAGCTAACTCAAACTCAGTTTCTAATTTAGCATCTTGGGAAAGAACAAAGAAAATAGAAAATAATTCTACAGAATCTCTTGAAAATAGATTCTCTACATGGGAGGCTAAATAATTGATTACCTACTTCTCTTTTATTATTCTATTTTTCGTTTTCTTTTTAATATTTAAGAAAATTGAAAAGAAAAACTTTGAAGAAACAAGCAAGATTTTAAAAAGTTTCGTAAGCAAAGAATTTCTTACAGATATATCAGAAGATTTAAAAAATGATTACGAAAGAGCTACAACAGCAATTACAAAACAAGATTTAGAACTAGATAACTCTATTGAAGAACTAAGAGAATACAAAAAAGAACTTGAAGTTACATACGAATCTCTGCTTACAAAATCTAAACAACTTGAATACAGTAATCAAGTTCTAGAACAAAGAGTTGCGAGTTTATCAAATATAAATTCTCTTTCAAGAACTGTGCTTTCAATTATGGAGTTAGATAAAATCATATCTACGATACTTGACGCTTATTTTGTTTTAACAGGAGCCAAAAGAATCTCTCTTTACTTATGGGAGGGTGGAAGACTTTTAAATAAAAGAATAAAAGGAGATATCCAGTTTAAAGGAGAGTTAAGTTATCCTGAAGAAGTTTTATCTCAGTTCACTCGTAAAGATTATAAAAAAGTTTATAGTGAAATTTTAAAAGGTTTCTCTATCACTCCTGATGAAAAAATAATTGCATCCCCTCTTACTGTAAAAGGAAAAGAACTTGGAGTTATCTTTATAATAGAGGATAAATCTAAACTTATCAAGAGTGATGAGGAAACTATCTCTGCACTTACTATACAAGTTGCGATAGCTATTAATAATGCTCAAATTTATTCTGACTTAGTTATAAAAGAAAGAATGTCTCAAGAACTTGAAGTCGCCTCTAGAATTCAGAAACGAATAATACCTAAAAAAATTAAAAAAGTTTTAGGATTGGATGTGGCAACTTTCTTCGAACCTGCAAAAGAGATTGGTGGAGATTACTACGACTACTCTCTTTTAAATGAAAAAACATTTAGTATAACTATTGCAGACGTTAGTGGTAAAGGTGTTCCAGCAGCCTTTCTTATGGCTTTAGGACGTTCAGTTTTAAAAACACTTGAGCTTCAAGGAGAAGAGCCTCGTTGTAACGTTCAAAAACTTAATAAACTTATTTATCCTGATATAACAGAGGATATGTTTATAACTATGATGCATAGTAAATATGACTATGATACGAAAATTTTAACTTATTCAAATGCTGGTCACAACCCATTAGTTGTTTATAACAGCCAAACTAATCTAATTGAAACTCACTCTGTTAAAGGAGTGGCAATTGGATTTTTAGATGATTATAATTACAAACAAGGTGAAATAAAATTAAATGTTGGGGATGTTGTTATCTACTATACTGATGGAATTAGTGAAGCTGAAAATAGTAACAAAGAGCTATTTGGAATAGAACGTTTAAAAGATATCTTACTTCAAACTTCATCTTTATCTGCCAAAGATATTAAACAAAAATTACTATCTGAAGTTAACAACTTCCAAAACGGTTGCGAACAAAATGATGATATAACGTTCGTTGTAATCAAGAGAGAAGAATAAAAAAAGTTGACTACTTTTATATAACATAATATAATTTTAAAAGGTTATTTTTTACAACGTAATATTGAAATAAATTTAGGGAGGATTCTAAGTGAATAATTATATCTTAGAAATGCAACACATCAGAAAAACTTTCTTAGATGGAAAAGTTATCGCAAACGACGATATCACTTTAAAAATCTTAAAAGGTGAAAAACACGCTATTGTTGGTGAAAATGGAGCAGGTAAGTCAACACTTATGAAAATGTTAAATGGTCTTTATACTCCAACTTCTGGTAAAATATTTTACCACGGGAAGGAAGTACAAATAGATTCACCTAGTAAAGCTGCTGAGTTAGGAATTGGAATGGTTTATCAACATTTTATGCTTGTTCCAACTTTAACTGTTGCTGAAAATATGATTTTAGGTGTTGAACCTAAGAAAGGTCTATCTTTAGACATTAATAAAGCTAGACAAGATGTTATCGAGGTTTCAAAAAAATATGGGTTAGCTATTGATCCAGATGCTTTAGTATCTGATCTTTCTATCGGAATGCAACAAAGAGTTGAAATTCTAAAGATTCTTTTCAAAGGTGCAAACCTTTTAGTTTTCGATGAGCCTACAGCTGTTTTAACTCCACAAGAGATTAAAGAGCTTTATAAAATCATGGACAACTTAATCGCCGAGGGAAAAACTATTATCTTTATCTCTCACAAACTTCAAGAAGTTCTTGATATCTCTAATAACATAACAGTTATTAGAAGAGGAGCAGATATTGCTAATTTTGCCACTGAAGATGCAACTAAAGAGAAGATTGCCAACGCAATGGTTGGAAGAGCCGTACTATTTACAACAGAAAGACCCGAGGTTGAAATTGGAGAAACTGTTTTATCTGTAAAAAATGTTAGTGTTAAAGACCACCTTGGGGTTATGAAAGTCGAAAACGCTTCATTCCAAATCAGAAAGGGAGAGGTTCTTGGTATTGCTGGAGTTGAGGGAAGTGGACAAACTGAACTTGTTGAAGCTTTAACAGGATTAAAAGAAACTTGTTCAGGAGAGATGATCCTTGACAATGTTATTTTAAAAAGAAAAACTCCTAGAAAAATATCTTTACTTGGATTAGCTCATATTCCTGAAGATAGACATAAAAGAGCTGCTATCTCACAATTTAGTGTTATGGAAAACTTTGCTCTTGGTCTTGAAAGAGATGAATATTCAAAATTTGGTTTACTTAATTTCTTCAAATTAAGAAAAGATGCAGAGATGTTCATGGAAAAATATGATGTTAGACCTAGAAGTGTCGATACAGCTTTTGGTAGATTATCTGGAGGAAATCAACAAAAGATTATCGTTGCTAGAGAGTTAGAAAAGAAAAACAACAACCTTATTATAGCTGGACAACCAACTAGAGGGGTAGATATTGGAGCTATTGAATCAATTCATAAACTTATTCTTAATGAAAAAGAAAAAGGTAAAGCGGTTATGGTTGTTTCATCAGAACTATCTGAAATTTTAAATCTTTCAGATAATATTGCAGTTATGTGTGCGGGAAAAATAACTGGAATTCTTTCAAGAGAAGAAGCAAATGAAGAAAAAATTGGAATACTTATGGCGGGTGGTAAACTTGATTAAAAATAAAAATATTTTAAATGCCCTTGTTCCTGTAGTTGCTGTTATCTTAGCACTACTTATTGGAGCAGGTATAATTTTATACATGGGAGAAAGTCCTACAAAAGCATATTATTATCTATTTACAGGAGCTTTTGATGGTCTTACACCAATAGCTAGAACACTTTTAGAGGCAACACCTCTTATCTTTACAGGATTATCAGTTTTAGTTGCATTCAAAGGTGGTATGTTTAATATCGGTGCTCAAGGACAGATGACTATGGCTGGACTTGCTGCTGCTGCTGTTGGTGGATTTGTTGCTAATGTATTTATAAGTAACGTATTCGTTATATTAATTATTGGAGGTTTAGCTGGATTCTTATGGGCTGCTGTTGCTGGTTGGTTAAAAGCTAAGCTTGGAGTTCATGAAGTAATCTCTACTATCATGCTTAACTATATTGCTGTTAGTTTTGAACAATACTGTTTAAACTATCCGCTTAAAGCACCTGGAATCAATCCACAAACTCCTGCGGTTATCGCATCAGCTAGATTAGGAAAACTTTTAGATGTAAGAGTTCCTTTAAACTATGGATTTATTATCGCTTTAGTTGCTGTTTTCGTGGTTTGGTTTGTACTTGAAAAAACAGTTCTTGGATACCATATTAAAGCTGTTGGATTCAACCCTACGGCTGCTGAAAATAACGGTATCAACGTAAAAAAAATAATCCTTTTAACTTTAGGAATCTCTGGTTTCTTAGCTGGACTTGGAGGAGTAGAAAGAGTTTTAGGAGGAGTTGGACAATACGCTTATAAAACTGGTTTAACTGCTACTTATGGATTTGATGGAATAGCTGTTGCTCTTCTTGGAAAAAATACACCTATCGGAGCTTTACTAGCTGCAATCCTATTTGCTGCTCTTAGAGTGGGTGGAAGAGCTATGCAATTTAACACATCTATTCCTAGCCAAATGGTTATTATGATTCAAGCTATTATAATTTTATTAATTGCTGCTGAAAATATGATTAGATCTTGGTTAGAGAAAAAAGGTTCAAAAGGAGGAGCTGAATAATGGTAAGTATTATTTTAAGTTTAATTTTAGCCACAATCAGGCAGGCTGCTCCAATTCTTATTACAGCAATTGGTGGAATGTTCTCAGAAGTTTGTGGAGTTGTTAATATTGGTCTTGAAGGGATGATGCTTATTGGTGCTTTCTCTTCTGCAGTTGTTTCATATTATACTGGAAGTTGGGTTCTAGGAATTTTAGCTGGTGCGATATCTGGTGGACTGATTGCTCTAGTTCATGCTATAATCAGTATCAAGTATAGAGGAAATCAAACTGTATCTGGAGTTGCGATAAATCTTTTCGCTTCTGGATTTACAATATTCATGTTAAGAGTTCTATTTGAACAAGCATCAAACAGTCCTTCTGCAACTAGAATACCATTACTATTTAATTTCTCTCTGTTAACATATATGATATATGGTTTAGCTATCTGGTCTGGTTACTTCCTTTACAAAACAGTTACTGGTCTTAGAATGAGAGCAGTTGGAGAGTACCCTTTAGCTGCAGATACTGTTGGTATCAGTGTTGCTAAAATCAGATACTTTGGTGTTATCATGTCTGGAGTTTTTGCCGGTCTTGGTGGAACATACCTATCAATTGGAGCTCTTAGCCAATTCTCTAAAGAGATGTCAGCTGGAAGAGGATTTATAGCTTTAGCTGCACTTGTTTTTGGTAAGTGGAAGCCAAAAGGAGTTTTATTTGCTAGTTTATTATTTGGATTTGCTGATGCTGCACAAACAGTAATTCAACAATATGTTACATTTATTCCACCACAATTTATCCAAATGATACCATACTTACTAACACTTTTAGCTCTTGCTGGAGTGGTTGGTAAAGCAGTTGCACCAAGTGCTGCTGGAAAACCTTATGACAAAAATACAATCTAATTGATTACGGGTGGTGACAATGAGTAAAGAGAAATTTTCAAGCGTAGGTGGACAAGCAGTTATAGAAGGGGTTATGATGAGAAATGCTGACCTTTTAGCTACAGCTGTTAGAAAACCCAATGGTGATATTGTTTACAAGAAAACAAAAATATCTAAAAGTAGAAATAAACTTTCTACGATTCCTTTTCTTAGAGGTGCTATAACTCTTTTTGATTCATTAGTTTTAGGAGTTAAAGAGCTTACCTTCTCAGCTAATCAAGCTGAGGTTGAAGAAGAGCAACTGTCTCAAAAAGAGGCTGTAATGACTACCATTGTTTCTTTAGCTTTGGGAATTGGTCTTTTTATTGTTCTTCCCTCTATTATAAGTAGTTTTTTATTTAAAGATAACAAAATTTATAGCAATCTTTTAGAAGCTGGATTAAGACTTGCATTCTTTGTTCTTTATATCTTCTTAATCTCGTTCTCAAAAGATATTCAAAGAGTTTTTCAATATCATGGTGCCGAGCATAAATCAATCTATGCCTATGAGCAACATCTAGAGTTAACAGCTGAAAATGCTAAAAAATTTACAACACTACACCCTAGATGTGGAACTAGTTTCCTTTTAATAGTTATGTTTATTGCTATTATAGTTTTCACTGGTTTAGATTTTATTTTACCTCCACCAAGTAGTTTTGCTACAAAATTACTTACAAAAGTAGTTTTAAGAGTTTTATTTATGCCTTTAATTGCAGGAATATCTTACGAACTTCAAAGATATACAAGTAATCATCTAGATAATATCTTTGTTAGAATGATTGCGGCTCCTGGAATGGCTCTACAAAAGATTACAACTAAAGAACCTGATCTTGATCAGCTCGAAGTTGCTATTGTAGCAATAAAAGTAGTTTTAAACGAACCTGTTGAAAATGCTACTGAGGTTTATTAATAAAATATATGTATTATTTTTTAATGGTCTAAATTTTAAATTTGGACCATTTTTTTATTTTATTCACTTGATTTAATCTTCCTACAGTAGTATATTTAAATTATAGATTTTAAAAATTTTGGGAGGTTATTTATGAACTACAAATTTAATCAAAATAAAAACTGTGAATTTTTTCCATGCCATAAAATGGAGAATACAGAGAACTTTAACTGCTTATTCTGTTACTGTCCACTTTATATGCTAGGAAATGAGTGTGGAGGTAAGTATAAACATACTGCGGGAGGAGTTAAAGATTGCTCTGACTGTATCCTTCCCCATATAAAAGATGTCGGATATGACCACGTTCAGAAAAAAATGATGGAGGTTATTGAGATTGTTAGAAATAATCATCTTAAAGATATTGGAGAAGAGGATAAAATAATCAGCTTAAAATAAGCAAAATTTTATAATTATGAGGTGATCTTATGAATCCAAACAATTTTACAGAAAATTCAATGCTAGCATTGACTGATGCACAAACCCTTGCACAAACTTATATGCAACAGAGTATAAAGCCAGAACTTCTAGCTTTAGCTCTTATTGCTCATAAAGAAGGACTTATCGTAAGAGTTCTAACTAAGATGGGACTTGATACAAACTCTTTACAAAACTCATTAGAAGCACTTTGTAACAGATTGCCAAAAGTCTCTGGTACATCCTCTTCAATTGGAGTAGATACAAAAACTAACGAGATTCTTGTTGAAGCTCAAAAGTTAATGCAATCTATGGGAGACTCGTATATAAGTGTTGAACATATCTTTTTAGCACTTTTAGATAAAACATCTTTCTTAAATAACTTAGGTATCAATCCCTCGTTATTTAAAAGTACTATTTTAGAGATTAGAGGAAATAAAAAGGTAGATTCTCCTAATCCTGAAGTTAAATATGAAGTTTTAGAAAAATATGGACGAGACCTCGTTGAATTAGCTAGAAAAGGAAAAATCGACCCTATCATTGGAAGAGACAGTGAGATTCGAAGGACTATTCAAATTATATCTAGAAGGACTAAAAATAATCCTGTTCTTATTGGTGAGCCTGGAGTTGGTAAAACAGCTATCGCAGAGGGATTTGCTCAAAGAATTCTAAATGGTGATGTCCCTGATTCTTTAAAAAATAAAAAAGTTTTCTCTTTAGATATGGGATCTCTTATTGCTGGAGCTAAATTTAGAGGTGAGTTTGAAGAGCGTCTAAAAGCTGTTTTAAAAGAGGTTGAAGATTCTAATGGTGAAATTATATTATTTATTGATGAGATTCATACTATTGTTGGAGCTGGAAAATCTGATGGAGCTATGGACGCTGGAAATCTTTTAAAACCTATGCTTGCTAGAGGAGAGATTCGAGTAATAGGAGCTACTACTTTAGACGAGTACAGAAAGTATATTGAAAAGGATCCAGCTCTTGAAAGACGTTTCCAAATAGTTATGGTCAATGAGCCCACTGTTGAAGATACGATTTCTATACTGAGAGGAATTAAAGAAAAATTTGAGGTTTATCACGGAATTAGAATTGCAGACGGTGCTATTGTAGAGGCTGCTGTTTTAAGTAATAGATATATTCCAGATAGACAACTTCCTGATAAAGCTATCGATTTAATTGATGAAGCTGCAGCTATGATTAGAACTGAAATGGATTCTATGCCTGAAGAGTTAGATCAATTAACTAGAAAAGTTATGCAGCTTGAAATTGAAAAGGAAGCGTTGAAAAAAGAAACTGATCCTTATTCTAAAGAAAGACTTGAAATTTTAGAAAAGGAGCTTTCAAATCTAATTCAAAATAAATCAATTTTAAAAGCACAATGGGAAAATGAAAAACAAGACTTAAATAAGGTTAAAGATATTAAATCTGAAATTGAAAAAGTAAAGCTTGAAATTCTTGAAGCTGAGAGAAAATATGATTTAAACAAACTAGCTGAATTAAAATATGGAAAACTTGCAACTCTTGAAAAAGAATTGATTGAAGAACAAAAACGTTTAGAGGAATCTCCTAGCAATAAACTTGTTAAACAAGAAGTAGGGGTTGAAGAGATTTCTGAAATTATTTCTAAGTGGACAGGGATTCCTCTTTCTAAATTGATGGAAAGTGAAAAAGAGAAACTTTTAAGTTTAGAAGATAATTTAAATGCTAAAGTTGTTGGGCAAACAGAAGCTGTAAAAGCTGTTTCTGAGACAATTCTAAGAGCACGTGCAGGATTGAAAGACCCAAATAGACCTATCGGTTCATTTGTGTTTTTAGGCCCTACTGGAGTTGGTAAAACATATCTAGCTAAATCTCTTGCATATTTCCTGTTTGACGATGAGGAAAATGTACTTCGAATTGATATGAGTGAATATATGGATAAATTCTCTGTAACTAGATTGATTGGTGCTCCTCCAGGATATGTTGGATATGAAGAGGGTGGACAGTTAACAGAAGCTGTTAGAAGAAAACCTTACTCTGTTATACTATTTGATGAAATTGAAAAAGCTCATCCTGATACTTTCAATATTCTACTTCAAGTTTTAGATGATGGTAGATTAACTGATGGTCAAGGTAAAGTTGTAGATTTTAAAAATACTCTAATTATTATGACATCTAATATCGGTAGCCATTTAATTTTAGAAGATCCTACTTTAAACTCTCATACTAGAGAAAAAATAAATCAAATGATGCTATCTAATTTTAGACCCGAGTTTCTAAATAGAATAGATGAAACAATAATATTTAAAGGTCTTGGAATTGAAGAGATTAAAAATATTGTTCGTCAACTTTTAGTAAATCTTGAAAATAAATTAAAAGATAGAAAAATCAACTTTAGAATAACTGATTCTGCTGCTGAATTTTTAGCTAAAACTGCTTATGATCCACAGTTTGGAGCAAGACCACTTAGAAGATATATACAAAAGTATCTTGAAACTGAGATTGCTAAAATAATTTTAAAAGGTGAAATTAAAGAGCGTGAGACTATAGAAGTAGGATTTAATAACGAGAAAATCACTTTCAAAGTTATCTAAGTTTCATACTGAAAAAAATGGGTTTATTGCCCATTTTTTTTATTGACTTTTTCTGAAAAAAATGTTATTATTATATAGCTTGGTAACGATAGCTACGGAGGTACACCCAGTTACATTTCGAACCTGGAAGTTAAGCCCGTAAACGCCGAAAGTACTTGGGGGGCAGCCCCCTGGAAGGATAGGTAGTTGCCAAGCTTTTTTATTGGCTGATTAAATAAAAAACTAAAAATATCTAAATGAGAAAAGGGACCATCTATTTGGTCCCTTTTTTACTACCTTCTATTATATCTTGGTATTATCTCTTCTTCTTCATCAAATCTAGGATTTGTTATATTATTTGTCAACTCTTTATACTCTATTTGATAACTTTTATTTTTCGGAATCGAACAATATATCTTATCTCCTGGATTAATAATTTGTCCCTCTTGGATATGCACCGCTCCACTAATAAAGTCTAAAACTCTCTGTGATTTTTCTGAATCTAAATCACATAAATTTATATGAACTATTTTCTCTGCTTTTATGTGCTCTACACACTTCAAACAATCTTCGAATCTAGTTGGTTTTAAAAAAATTATATCAAAATCTGCCATTTTTAACCCCCTTCTTTTTTATAAAATTATACAACACTATTTATAAATTTTCTACTACTCTTTTTAGAATCTCATCTGGTGAAAGTTCTGTTGTGAATCCAGCAGCTTTTATATGTCCGCCTCCACCAAAAATTCCAGCTATTTTATTCACATCTATATCGTGCTTACTTCTCATACTTCCCTTTATTTTACCTGTTTCATCCTCTCTTAAAAACAGAGAAACTTCACTGTCACTATAGTTAAGAAGCTCTTCTACAACCCCTTCAGTATCATCTTTAATTGCATCTAAATTTTTTAGTCCTTCATATGATAAGTTGAAATACATAAGATTTTTATCTTGAATAAACTTCATCTCACTTAAAGCTTTTCCTAAAACTTTCATTCTTTGTAAAGATTTTGTTTTAAAGAAATCATTTACTATTTTATTATTATTTACACCTAATCTCATCAACTCTGATGCCACTAAGAATGTTTTATTTGTCACATTGCTATGTGCAAAATTTCCAGTGTCATTTACTAACCCTAAGTAGATTGCTTCTCCCATCTCCAATGTTATTTCAATATCTAACCCTTTTAAAATCGAATGCATTAACTCTGATGTCGAAGAAATATCTTCTACTATATTTATATCTCCATACTTTGGATTACTTATATGATGATCAATATTTATTTTAAATGCATCACCCATTAATCTCTCTACTTTTCCTACTCTTTCAACAGTAGCTGAATCAACAAAAATAGCTAAATCATAATTTGGATTAACAATATCCTCTATTTTTTTTATTTTTTCTGTTCCTTTTAAAAATGATATATTCTTTGGAACTGAATCTTGTAATACAAAATCTATTCTTTTATTTGGATATTTATTTTCTAACCCAAGTAAAAGAGCTAATCCTGCCCCTACTGTATCTCCATCTGGATTTATATGTCCAGCTATAATTATATTACTACTTTGTTCTATCTTATCTTTAATTTCAATCATTACTTTCCCTTTCTTTTTTTCACATTTTCTGTATCAAACGTATAGCCTCTTCCTAGTACTTCATGTACATCAGATACAACTACAAACGCTTCTTTATCTACTTCTGCAATCAACTCTTTTAATAAAAATATCTCTCTATTTCTTAGCACTGTTGTTATAACATCTCTTTTACTTTTTGAATATAAAGCCTCTGCTTCATAGTAGTTACCTGTTTTTCCTAAATCTTCAACTATTAACTTTCTAACCTTTTCAACTTCAGATGTAACTATGTATGCCATCTTAGCATCTCCAAGACCATTAATCATCTTATTTATTACTACTCCAGTCATATATAGATTTATAAGAGCATACAAAGCTTTTTCTGCTCCAAATATATATGCTGCAACTAACACAACTGCTGAGTCTATCATTATTAAAGCCTGTCCTATAGGTATTCTAAAGTATTTATTTAAAATTCCAGATATTATATCACTTCCACCAGTTGTTCCACCATTTTTTATAACTGTTCCTAGTCCTATTCCCATAAGTAATCCTCCATAAAGAGTCCCTAAGAAAATATTACTAGGATTACTAAAGTCAATTATTTTATCTATTTCAGGTACAACTTTTTTTACTAGTTCAACATTCAGAGATATAAATGATATCCCCGCTAATGTTTTTGCTCCATATGATTTTCCAAATATCTTTACCCCTATTAAAAAAAGTGGTATATTTATTGCAAATATTAAAGTCCCAACAGGAATCCCTGTTATATAATTTATTAAAATTGAAAGCCCTGTTGCTCCTCCAGGTGCTAAATTCGATGGAACTAGAAACCCATTTATCCCGACTGAAGCTATCAGAGTTCCAATATAGATATAAATATATTCTATTAAAACTTTAATTTTTTTTCTTCTCAATTTAAATCCCCCGATTATTAATTATTTTCTCTATAGTTTTTATTTTTCAACTCTTTTAAATAAACCTCTTCCGAATTATACCCCATTCTTTTTGCCATTAAATTCATAACTGCTATTTCCACCATAGCTGCTGCATTTCTTCCTGAAGATATATATAACTTTATCTTAGGGATTTCATTTCCTAATAGCATCTCTGTCGATTCTTGATAGTCCATCGCTGTTAAATAGTCTTCACTTTTTAACTCTTGCAACTCAATTATTATGTCAAGCCTCTTACTTATCCTTACTGCTCCCACTCCATATAAGGCTTTTACATCTATTATTCCAAGTCCACGAATCTCCATAAAATATGGCAATTTAGAAGCTCTTCCTGTGATATCTCCTATGACCCCTTTTTCAAATCTAACAGAGTCATCTGCTATCAATCTATGACCCCTGTGTATCAATTCTAAAGCCGTTTCACTTTTACCTATACCACTTTTTCCAGTTAGTAATACACCAAATCCATAAAGTTCTACAAACACCCCATGAACCGATGCTGAAGGTGCAAAGTAGTTTTCTAAATATGCACTGAATGTTGCTACTACATGACTTGGTCTATCTAATTTAGTTTCTAATAAAATTATATTTTTCTCAATAATTTTATCTAAAAAATAACTTGGAATATCTTTTACTCCAGATATTATTATTGCAGGAAAATCCTCTTTCAAATATCTTTCAAGATTTTTCTCTCTATTCTCTACAGAAATACTTTCTAAATACTTAAACTCTGTATCTGTAAAAAGTTGTAATCCTTTATAACCTTCTTCCCCATACATATCAAAATATCCAGTTAAAGCCAACGAAGGTCTATACACTCCTGTTGTCGTTATGTACCTTGTATCTAGATACTCCTCTCCATTTAACACATTCAAACTGAATCTTGATTTTACATATCTTACTGGCATACTTGTTTTATCATTCACAACTAAACCTCTCTTTTTATTTTCTCTATTCTCTTCTATCAGCTTCTTAGATTCTTTCCAAAAATATTCAGCTGAATTTACCCCTGTTTTTTTCAATCTATAATTTATTGCTGCTGTTTCAATTATTATTGCTAGATTTCTTCCTTTTCTTACAGGAAGAGTTACTTTTGGAATTTTAAATCCTAAAAACTCTTCGTGAAGTTCATCTAATCCTAATCTATCATAGAATTTTTTTTCGTCCCACTTTTCTAACTCTATCAACAGATTTATTTTTTTCTCTTTTCTTGTACTTTTTATACCAAAGTGTGTTGTTACATCTATATCATTGCCATCTTTTCCAAAAAGATAGAAATGACTATCTCCATTCTCTTTATCAGCTGTATTAGAACCCAATATAAATCTATCTGCTATATTTCTAATTTTTAGACGAGTGTCAGTTATAAACTTATGACCTCTTTCAAGCAGTTCTACTGTTGCACCTAATCTTGCATCCTCATACCCTGTCAATAGTAATCCAACACCATAGACATCTAAAAGTATATATTCATCTATTAGTATCTCTTCAGCTAAAACTTTTTGCAGATAAAACTTTGCATTTCTAATAAATTCAATTGTTTTATTATTTGATTTCAACACTGGCTTTCCATATATTTTAGCTATGCTTACAATCTCATCAACAGTTTCATTTTCCATAGTTACAACAAGTGCAGGAAAGGGATGACTCATATATCTGTTTAAAATTTCACTTCGCTTCTCTATATCCATTTGCCCTAAGTAGGAAATCTCTTTTCTTCCTAAAACATTAACATTTATTAAAAGATCTTCTCCTTCTGAAAAAAAACCATTTAACTCATAACCAACTCTATATACACTCTGAGTCGTTATCTCTGATTCCATATTCACATCTAAAAGAGGTACTAAGCCTAAAGCATCCGCTAAATCTTTAACTTTTGGAAACTTTCTCTTTTTTATTCTTTCCATTTTAAACTCCCCTAGTTAGCTTTATAAAACTCACTTTCTCTCTCTTTGTAAGTTTTATCTATTTTCTCTAAAAACATCTCTTTTTTTTGTTCACGTTTCATATACTCAAATTTTAAAACCATAATCTGTTTATATAAAAAATAGCTAATTATTAAAATTATAACTAGTATCAAAATTTTAAATAACCCCTTACTTTTCATTTTTTAGTACATCCTCTTTGAATTTACTTAACAGATAAAAAGAACCACAGAATAAAATTGCTTTACTATTATATTCTTTAGCTAATTCATACGCTTCAAATATATCTTCACGATATTCTTTATCAACTTTATTTGAACCTTCATAAAGTTCAAAACCAGTTTGTCCTCTTTTATTTTCAGCTAGAGATGTAAAGATTATCTTTTTTACACAAGGTTCTAAAATTTTTAGAATTTTTGTATAATCTTTATCTTTTAAAATAGAAACAACAGCTACTATCTCATCCTTTTCATAACCCAATCTCAATGTATCACAAAGTGTCTTCATTCCATCTTCGTTATGAGCTCCATCTAAAATCAAAACTTTATCCTGAGAAGAGATAACTTCAAATCTACACTGCCATTTTACTTTTTCAACAGCTTTTTTTACAGTTTCAACAGGAATTTTCAACTCTTTTAATACTTCATAAGCACATAAAAAATTCTTATACTGATAATCTCCAAATAAAGAGAAAATAAATCTTTCACCCTCTATATCTATCACTGTTTTAAAGTTTTTAAAATCTAAATAATACTTTGCTAATCTGTATTTTTCTAAAACATTTGTATAAGTTTTACTCTTTTCCTCGATTCCTTTTATAAAATCAGCGTCAGAAGACCCTATAAAGACTTTAGAATCAGGTTTTATTATCCCTGCCTTTTCACAAGTTATATCATATATTGTTTTTCCTAAAAAATCAGTGTGATCTAAACTTACATTTGTTATCACACAGATGTCACCCTTTATAACGTTTGTTGCATCAAATCTTCCACCCATACCAACTTCGATTACTGCATAATCAACTTTTTTATCCGAAAAATATTTAAACATCATTGCCGTTGTAACTTCAAAGAAAGTAGGAGTTATTTCTAACTCCTTAACAATATTTTTTATATAAGAATAGTAGTATGCTATCTCTTCATCTGTTATCTCTATTCCATTTACAGATATTCTCTCATTAAATCTAAGTATATGGGGTGACGTATATTTTCCAACTTTACTTCCAGATTCTATTAAAACAGTTTCTATGGTTGTTGATGTAGATCCTTTTCCGTTAGTTCCAGCTACATGTATTGTTTTATAATTAATTTGGGGATTATTCATAGCTTTACAAATATCCTCAATATTTTTTAATCCCAGTTTTATTCCATGAAGTGAATATGAATACAGCTCTTCTAATAATTTTTCAATATTCATAAATTTATATCCCCCTTACTAAATTATAATGCTGTTAACATTCCTTCTATTATTATTTTAGAATTTTGTGCAGCTAACTTAACAAACTCATCAAAATTCATATTTGCATCATGATTAGCCTTGTCTGATATTGATCTTATAATTACAAATGGCTTGTTTAAAACTTGACAAACATGAGCTACTGAAGCTCCTTCCATCTCTGTACACTCTCCAGTAAATGTTTCTCTTAACCAGTTTATCTTTTCATTTGAAGCAACAAAAGTATCTCCACTTACTATAGTTCCTACGAATACTCTCTCTTTACCAAAGTTTTCCTCTGCTACTCTTTTTGCTAAAGCTGTTAACTCCTCATCTGATTTAAACTTTGAATTCTCCATTCTTGGAATTACTCCATGCTCATATCCAAAAGCTGTACAGTCGAAATCATGTTCTATTAAATCTGTAGATACAACAATATCTCCAATGTTTATCTCAGGATTTAATCCTCCAGCAACTCCTGTAAATAGTATTTTATCTACATTGAACTCTTGAATTAATAAAGTTGAACATATTGCAGCATTAACTTTTCCTATTCCACATTCAACTAAAACAATCTCTTTATTTAAAAGCGTTCCTTTGAAAAATTGATATCCACCAATCTCTCTAGTTTCTACAAGATTCATAACCTCTTTCAGTTGTATTACTTCCTCGTGCATCGCTCCAATTATTCCTAATAACATTTTTCCTCCTAATTAACTCTTTATATCTTCTTTTTTTATTTTTTTAGATAATTTCCATCTATCATGGAACCACATCCATTGATTTGGATGATTTTTAATTATACCTTCAATAGTATCTATCACTATCTGTGTATTTGCTTTTACGTCATCTTTAAATGAGTTACTTCTTACAAGTTCAATCTCTTTTGTAAAATAAGTTGTACAAGTATTATCTCCATGCATAACATTATACCCGATTACAAGTGGTAAGTTATGCTTTAAAGCTACATTTACAATCCCAGTTGGTGAAACTGTTTCCTCTCCAAAAAATCTTACAGTTGCACCTTTATCTCTATGATCAGTAAACAAAGCTACCATATTTTGATTCTCTATCTCTTCTAATAGCTCTCTTGAAGTTTGCTTCGACTTTTTTAACAGTGTTACATTCAATTTTTGTCTAGATTCTGTTATAAATTTGTCAATGTAAGGATTTCTCTGAGCTTTGGCTACAGTTACAGTTTTATACTTCTCTCCGGCCTTTAAATTAGCTTCCATATTTCCCATATGAATTAACGCTACAGCTAGCCCACCTCTACTTTGCTTTAACTCTGTCACTCTTTGAAAATCTTCAAGAGCTACATTAGTTTTCAAATAATCTTCAAACCATAATGTTGAGATAAAAGCTTTTGCCATTATTTTGTATGACTCAATTGCAATTTTTCTTCTCTCTTCAAAAGTTTTATCTGGAAAAGCTAGTTTTAAGTTTGCTAATGCTATCCATCTTCTTTTTTTTATAAGATAATAGCCTAAAACTCCTAAATTTTCTGCAAACTTAAATCTTGTTTTCTCAGGACATAACAATAAAAGATGTCTAACAACTTTAAATATAAAATACTGAAGTTTGTACATTTGTTTTATCACCTATCCAATTAGTTTCGCAGATTTATTATAGCATAGAATAAGAAGTTATGCTATTCTTATAAAAAAGGGTGAGCTCAGGCCCACCCTCAATTAAAACACTATAACCATGACATTTTCGTCTGGTCTTTGTTCATTTGATTTTCTATTAACTTTTCCATTAGTTACCCAGTCAAACAAGAACTTTATATGTGATTCCATATTTCTAATACACTTTCTTGTTCCTTCAACCGTTCCTAATGTTCCATCTTTTTCTCTTAAGAAGAAATCTCTATTGATATTTTCCTCAAAGTTAATTGGTGTTCCATGAATATATCCTCCACCTGAGAAACGAATTGCATATTTTGCCATTCCAGCTGCATTATTATATTCATCTCTATATCCCATCTCATATTTTAAAACTGGAACTATAAAATAGCCTCTAGGAGTTTCAAATCCAAGAGTACTCTCCATTCCTGTTTTATTTAATGTATAAGATATAAGCTCCCATCTACCATCAGCATTCTTTTGGAAAATACCTTGATTTTCATTTTCTAAATCTATTACGATAGTCTTTCTAAAGTTTGCGTTTACTGCTGGGTATCTAGTTATAACATTCCTACTCACTTTTAAAGGCTTTTCTTTTATCGATAAAGCATTTACAAATACATCGTTTCCACTAGTAGATTCAATTGACATCAATGACCTGTCAGGAATATGAATTGTTTCTCCATTATAAGTTGCTCTAGCATTTTGATCTGCTGAAACACCATATTTATCTTTCGCTCTATTCATATTCTGATTACTTGGGTTTGGAACATAGGTATTTATCGATACTAGTTCTTTTCCTTTTCCAGATTCTGTTTGTAAGAATTCAGATAACTTGTGTACTCTACTATTCATCTCTTCAAATCTAAATTGTCTTAATGTTACTAACATTGCTGAAATATATCCATTTACTTTATTTCCATTGCTATCTTTCAACTCTACTTTGTACCACTCATTTCCGTTTGATTCAACTTTTTCCAACACCTTTAATTTCGTATTAAATGGAAATCTTACAATCTCTTTCGAATAAATTGACGAATCCTGTCTTATTGGAGCATCAACACTCTTTATAAAAACATAGTTTAAATATTCTGGCTCAGCTTCGTTGTTCATTATATTTACGTGAACACTCATTGGTATTATGTTTTCATATTTTTGCTTCACTGTTTTACTAACCGCTGATGCTGGTTGTGTTAAAAAAGTAAGCCCAAATACCATAATCCCTAAAGAGATCAATTTGCTTTTTTTCATCTATAAACCACCTATTTTAATTTCGATTCCATTAGGTCTGTTACTATCTTTGGATTTGCTTTTCCTTTTGATAGTTTCATAACCTGTCCTATTAAACCTTTTAAAACTCTTGGTCTTCTTCCTTCGTCAGAGTTTTTAAAGTCCTCAACCATCTTAGGATTCTCTGCTAAAACTTGATCTACTATTCCTTCAATCTCTCCTAAGTCAACAACCTGTATCATTCCTTCTTCTTTTACTATAACCTCAGGGTCTCTACTATCATTTAATTTTATAGTAAATAACTCTTTAGCTATCTTTGAAGAAATTACATCTTTTTGAATTAAATTTATTATTTTTCCTAAATCTTCAGATGAAATCTTTGATTCCTCTATTGTTTTACCACTTTCTTTTAAATCTCTTAAAACTTCTGTCATTATCCAGTTTGAAGATAATTTAGGATTATTAGTTACTGAAACTACTCTTTCAAAATAATCTGCTAATTCAATCTCATCAGTTAAGATATTTGCATCATATTCTGGTAATCCATAAACCTCTTCGAATCTTTTTAACTTAGCTGTTTTTGATTCAGGCATTAACTCTTTTACTCTTTCAATTTCTGAATCTTTAATAACAAGTCTTGGTAAATCAGGCTCTGCAAAGTATCTATAATCCATTGCATCCTCTTTACTTCTCATGATTCTTGTTACTTGAGCTTCGTCATCCCAAGATCTAGTTTCTTGATCTATTGTCTCACCATTTTCAATAGCTTCAATCTGTCTTCCAATTTCATAGTCTATTGCTCTTGCAACTGCTTTAAATGAGTTTAAGTTTTTTACTTCTACTCTTGTTCCAAAAACTTTACTTCCTTTTTCCATAACAGATATATTAGCGTCACATCTTAAAGATCCTAATTCCATTGAAACATCACTTATTCCAGTATACTTTATTGTACTTTTTAAAAGGTTTAAGTATTCGTAAGCTTCTTCAGAGGTTCTTAAATCTGGTTCAGATATAATCTCTAATAAAGGCATTGAAGCTCTGTTAAAGTTTATTAATGACTCAGATCCTGCATGGATTGATTTTCCAGCATCTTCCTCTATTTGAATTCTTGTAATCCCAACTCTTAACTCTCTTCCTGAATTTAGTTTAACATCTAAATGTCCCTTTTCACAGTAAGGTTTTTCAAATTGAGTTATTTGATAATTTTTAGGTGTATCTGGATAGAAATAGTTTTTTCTATCGAATCCACTTATATTATTGATGTTACAGTTTAAAGCTAACGCTGCTTTTATAGCGTACTCTACTACTGTTTTATTTAATTTTGGTAACGCTCCTGGATGCCCTAAACATATTGGACATGTATGTGTATTTGTTGGTGAATTATCGTAATCAGCACTACATCCACACCACACTTTTGTTCCTGTTTTTAATTGAAGGTGTACTTCAAGTCCTATTACAGATTCCCATTGTCTCGCCATTACACTCTCTCCTTTATCGCTTTTTCAAAAGCATCTCCTGCTTTTAAGATATCTTTTTCTCCAAATGCTTTTCCTAATAGTTGGATTCCAACTGGCAATCCTTCAGTCATTCCTGCTGGAATTGAGATTCCTGGAATTCCTGCTAAGTTTGCTGGTATTGTAAAGATATCCTCTAAGTATAACTCTACTGGTGATTTTTTAGCGTCTAATCTAAAAGCAGGTCCTGGCGTTACTGGTGTAAATATAATATCCACTTGTTCAAAAGCCTTATCAAAATCATTCTTAATTAATCTTCTAACTTTTTGAGCTTTCTTAAAGTATGCATCAAAGAATCCAGCACTTAGAACATAAGTTCCTACCATTATTCTTCTCTTAACTTCGTCTCCAAATCCTTCACTTCTTGATTTAATGTATAACTCATCTATATTAGTTGCTTCTGTTGTTCTATGACCATATCTTATTCCATCAAATCTTGCTAAGTTAGAACTTGCTTCTGCTGGTGCTAATACATAGTATGTTGGTGCTGCATATTTTGTATGAGGTAATGATATCTCTACAATCTCTGCACCTAGTGATTTAAATGTTTCTAAAGCTTCGTCTACAACCTTTTTTACTCCTGGATTTAGTCCCTCTATAAAGTATTCTTTCGGAACTCCAATCTTCATTCCTTTAATATCTCCAGTTAAATAATCTAGATAATTTGGAACTTCAATATCTTCAACTGTAGAATCATAATCATCTGCTCCAGAAAGTACATTTAAACTTAAAGCTACATCTTTTACTGTTTTTGCAAATGGTCCAATTTGATCTAATGATGATGCAAAGGCCATAAGACCATATCTTGAAATTCTTCCGTATGTTGGTTTTAATCCAACTACTCCACAAAATGCTGCTGGTTGTCTAATACTTCCACCCGTATCAGAACCTAAAGAGATAAAACATTGATTTGCAGCAACTGAAGTTGCTCCTCCCCCACTACTTCCTCCTGGAACTCTTTCTAAATCCCATGGGTTTTTTGTAGTTCTTTCATATGTTGATGTAGTAGTAGTCGATCCCATTGCAAACTCATCCATATTTGTTTTTCCAATTATTATAGCATCTGCATCTTTTAATTTTTTTACAACTGTAGCATCATAGATACCTTCATATCCTTCTAAAATTTTTGATGCTGATTGAGATGGCTCTCCTATAGAAACCATATTATCTTTTATAGCTACTGGAACTCCAGCTAAACTTCCTACTTTTTCACCATTTTGTATTTTTCTATCAACTTCTCTAGCTTCTTCTAAAGCTTTCTCTTTTCTTAAAGATACAAAACTTCCAATCTCTTTATCAGTTTCTTCTATTCTATCAAAAATAGCTGTAACAACCTCTTCAGATGTTAGCTCTCTATTTAATATTTTTTCTTTTATTTCAAAAGCTGTTAACTCATATATTTTTTTCACAGAAAAATCCTCCTTATATTATTCTCCAACTACCTTTGGTACTATTAGTGCTCCATCTTCTGAAGCAGGTGCATTTTTCATAGCCTCTTGTGATGTTAAAGATTCTTTTACAACATCCTCTCTCAATTTCACTCCAGTTTCATGAACCTGCACTAATGGTTGTACATCATCAGTATTTATCTCTCCTAAAACATCTATATAATCTAAAATGTTATTTAGGTCTGCTTGGAATCTTACAATCTCCTCTTCATTAAATTCTAATCTCGCTAATTTAGCTACATTAAGAACCTCTTCTTTTGTTAAAGACATCTATTTTCCTCCTGTATTTCTATAATGATTTTAAATATTTTATCTCTTGTGATGTTAACTTTCTATATTTTCCTGATTCTAAATCTCCTAGATTTATCTTTCCAATAGCATCTCTTCTTAAGTACATTACAGCATGCTTAACTGCATCAAACATTCTTCTAACTTGACGATTTTTCCCTTCTCTTATCGCAATTATAACTTCACTTTTTCCTCCAGCCCTTTTTAATATCTTTGTTTTAGCTGGTAAAGTAGGGCCATCCTCTAAAATTATTCCTTTTGCTAATCTTGAAAGGTCTTTATCTCTAATCTCACCCTTTACAATTGCGAAGTATTCCTTGTAAACTTCACCTTTTGGATGAATAACCTTATTGAAGATATCTCCGTCGTTAGTTAAAATTATAGCACCCTCTGTATCCGCATCTAATCTTCCAATTGGATATAATCTCTCTTTTGAATCTATTAAATCTGTTACTGTTTTTCTTCCTCTATCATCTTTTGAAGCACTTAATACACCTTTTGGTTTATTTAGTAGGAAGTAAACTTTACCTTCAGATTTTGGTTTTTCAAATAGTTTTCCTTTTATGTATATCTTATCTGCATCAGTAACTTTCTGTCCAGGTGTTGTATCCTTTCCATTTACTTTTATATCTCCATTTTCAATAAGTTTGTCTATATCTCTTCTTGACGCGTATCCATTTTGAGCTAGATACTTATTTATTCTCATCGGTTCCATTTAATCTCTCCTTCATTATTTCATATTGTGGTAGTTCTTCCACTGTTGAGATTCCTAAGTAACTTAAAAACTTATCAGTTACTTTATATAAATTTGGTTTCCCTATCGCCTCTTTTTTTCCACATACTCTTACAAATTTTCTTTCTTCTAATGTTTGAATAACTCTATCTGTTGATACTCCTCTTACCGCTTCAATCTCACTTTTTGTTACGGGTTGACGATAAGCAATTATAGATAACGTTTCTAGTGCTGCGTTTGAAAGTTTTTTAGGTTTTACATCTTGTTTAAAATATAAATTAACCATCTCTCCACATCTAGGATTTGTTATTAGATAAACGACCTCTTGATCTATCTCTAAATTTATTCCTGTATTAAAACGCTCGATTTTTAGTACTTCTAATATTTCTAAAACTTTCTCTACTGAAATAGAGAAAAATTTACTCAAATCTCTTATTTTTATCTCTTCTCCACCTAATAAAAGTATCGATTCGATTTGTTCTTTTATGCCAATGCTACTGTTACCTATCATATTAATCCCCTATAATGAATATTTTCTAAATATAAAAATATCTCATCTAATTGCAATTGATTATAATCTTCTTTAAAATTAATGAAATAATCCACTTTATAAAACAACTTATCACTTTCCACTAAATAACCATTTTTATAAAGTAATAGTGCTAACTCTAAGCTTGCAATTTTATTGATTTTCTCATCATTTTGTAGAACCTCAAAAGAGTTATCAGTTTTTTTCAATAAATAACTAATATTTCTTTCTTTGTCAACTTTTTCTAAAATATTTAAATATTTTATATAATCATATTTTTTTATATTTCCATCATTGTTTAAAATTTCGTTTCTTACTTTTAAAACTATCTCCTCTTTTATCAAAAAAGAATCTTTATAGATTAATTGAATCAAATTTAATTTTTCTAATTCTGATAAAAATTCATAGAATAAAATACTATTATCTAGCCATTCGCCCTCTTTATTTAAAATGCTTCTATATGACTCCTCAATATCTTTACGAATTTTCTCTATATTATCAAGTATAACTTTCTTATCAAGCTCTTTTCCTTTTATACTTAATAATTTTAAATTATAATAATACGAATAAACATTTTGAATATAATCATATTTATTAAAATTAAATTTAGGAATCACTGCATTTCTATCTAATATAACATTTAAATACAGGACTTTCAATTGTCTTATATACTCTACTCTACTCATGTTCATAATCAAGCTATTTTGAGCATAATTACTCGATGAAATTAGATAAAAGTTTTTTATCTGATTAATTACATTTCTTCTTAAGAAGTAATATCTCTCTTCAAATTTTTTCCAAAACTGTATCTCTTCACTTAAAATTTCATTAAAATTCTGATAAGAAAATTTAGGATTTTCTTTAGAAAAATTTATTTCTAAAAGATCATATTTTTTATCATTAGAAATATTTTTAAGTAAGTAAACTCTTTCATCTAGCTCTTTAAATAGTGTTGTTTGAAGTATTTTCACTTTAAAATTTTCAAAATTTCTTTCTGTTGCAACTAATAACTCTGAATTATTATCCTTAGATATATTTAAAGCTCCATACTTATAATAGTTTTCTTTATTTTCAATATTCATATCTTTTATTAATGGTGAAAATTTATAAACCAGCTTATAAGGTGTTTTCCAATTCACTTTATCTAAATTTGTATAAATATATAACTTTTCTTTATTTTTATTAGATAAAACAACATACGTTTCAATCTCTTGATTATCTAAAAAATATTTCATATAAAAAATATTTTTACCATTTATAAACTTTGTCTCTGTATAATAATTTCTAGCTCTATAAACTTTATAATCTTTTATTAACAAAAGTTGTAAATTTGATAGGATATCTCTTTCATTTTCATTTTTACTTTTAATATTTTTTAAAATATTATTTTGTCCATCATAAAAAAGAGCTATCTCACCATTGGTGATGAGATAGTCCGCTCTCAATATTGAAGTTATCAATAAAAGTAATAGTACGACTTTTTTCATAAGCCCCTCTTTTTAATAATCACTTTCTGGTGAAATTAAAACTCTTTTATACTTATCAAACTCTTTTAAAAGTTGTTGGATACCATTTACAACTGCATTTAAAGGATCTTCTGCTACTGTCACCTCTAAACTTAAACTTTCTGCTATTCTTTTATCAACACCTCTTAAAAGTGCTCCTCCTCCAGCTAAGTAAATCCCTTTTCTCTTTATATCTGAAGATAACTCTGGTGGAGTTTTTTCTAATATTCCTTTAATCTCCTCTATAACTAAAACAATTGCCTCTTCTAATGCCTCAGCTATCTCTGACGAATAAACCTTTACATTTTTTGGTAGTCCACTTAATGCATTTCTTCCACTTATCTCTATAAAGATATCCTCTTCTAAATCAGTTACAGCTCCAACAGCTATCTTTATCTCCTCAGCTGTTTTCTCTCCTATAAATAGATTATGTTTCTGTCTGATGTAATCTATTATTAAAGTATCAAATTTATCTCCAGCTATCTTTAAAGATGATGTTTTTACAATTCCACCTAATGATATAACTCCAATCTCTGTCGTTCCACCACCGATATCTACAACCATATTTCCTTCTGGCTCAAATATATTTAATCCAATTCCTATAGCTGCTGCCATTGGCTCCTCTATTAAGTAAGCCTCTCTTGCTCCAGCTTCTCTTGTAACATCCATAACAGCTCTTTTTTCAACTTGTGTTACTCCTGCTGGTACACAAATAATAACTCTTGGGCTCGATAAACTTTTTCCTCTATTTACAATTTTATAGAACTCTCTTAGCATCTTTTCTGTTATCTCATAATCTGCAATTACTCCATTTTTTAATGGTCTTATAGCTTCAACTGTATGTGGAGTTCTTCCTATCATCTGTTTAGCTTTATCTCCAACTTCAAAAATCTCTTTTGTTTTAGTATTTATAGCTACAACTGATGGAGCATTCATTATAATCCCTTTATTCTTTACACATATCAAAGTGTTTGAAGTCCCTAAATCTATTCCTAAATCATCTGAAAATATTCCCAAAACTTTTCCAAATATTTTTTTCATATAACTCTCCTTAAATTAATTTATATTTTATTTAAACTTTCTATTGTTATTCCTAAATTGTTTAAAGTTTTTATAAAATGATTTATTGGAAACCCCATAATTGCAAAGAAATCTCCATCTATCTTATCTACAAAAATAGACCCTAATCCTTGAATCCCATAAGATCCAGCTTTATCCATCGGTTCTCTACTATTTATATACCATTTTATCTCTTCTTCAGTTATATTTTTAAAATATACTCTACTCTCTACAGAGTGAGTTATATCTATATTTTTTTCTAAATTTATAATTGAGTATGCTGTAATAACTCTATGCTCTCTTCCTGAAAGTAACTTCAACATCTTTTCGGCATCATTTTCATTTTGAGGCTTTCCCAAAACTATTCCATCTATCTCTACAACTGTATCTGCACCAACAACATATTCATCTACATTCTCTTCTGCTACAGCTATAACTTTTTTTCTTGAAATATCTTTTATTTGATCTATAACACTCTCTTTATCACTAACTTCTTCTATATCCTTAGTTTGTATCTTCAACTGAAATCCCAGTTGCTGTAATATCTCTTTCCGTCTCGGAGATTTTGACGCTAATATCATCACTTTCTTCCCTTTCTATCACTTCTAAACTATCTTTTTCTTGATATATTTTTTGAATATTACATATCTCGTCGTATATATCTTTCTCTAACTTAGCTTGTTTTTCGAGTCTAATACTTTCTTCTTTTAATCTCTTTTCCTCTTTCTTTTTAGCTATATGCCTTTTAAAAAGATTAATTACAGATAAAATTGTTTTTCTTATCATCTTTCCACAAATTATAATAACAGATATGAAAATTATAAAAATTAAGCAACCTATAAAAATATCAATCCTTACATATGGAAATATTTTTAAGAATGTATATAACTCAATATATCCTAGATTTATATTTAAAAGCCCCATTTGAATAACATGTTCTTGAACCCTTTCAACCGATATTTCACCCAATTCCTTTAAGCTATTTATCAAATAAAGATATCCTGTTGCTGCCCCTAAAATCACCATAAAAATCAGCCTTACTTTTAAAACTACTCTTTTATTAGGGTTTTTCATAAATAACAAGAATCCATATCCTATCAGAAAAATCCACAACATTTTTTCATACATCCCCAAATACTCTGTTATGTATGAATAAACATTATTTATTTGTAAAAAATTCGGATAAAAATAACCTAAAAAAAAGTAAATCAATGAAACAATGTATATAACTTTAAAACTAAATAACATCTTTATATTTTTCATTCATGCACCTTTTTTATTAAACTTTTTTCATAATATTGTACCATAGAGATATAGAGTTTTCAAGCAATTAACATTTGGGTAATAAAAAAGTAGACTTCTTTGAAGTCTACTGTTAAATGTCTTATAAATGGTGCGAGAGGAGGGACTTGAACCCTCACGTCGAAACGCCAGATCCTAAGTCTGGTGCGTCTGCCAATTCCGCCACCCTCGCAGTGGTGCCGCTTATCGGAGTCGAACCAATTACCTACTGATTACAAGTCAGTTGCTCTACCAGGTGAGCTAAAGCGGCTTTATTCAATTTAAAAAATTAATGGCGGGAGTGACGAGGGTCGAACTCGCGACCTCATGCGTGACAGGCATGCGCTCTAACCAACTGAGCTACACCCCCATTAATTATATGGTGGAAACAACTGGACTTGAACCAGTGACCCCCTGCTTGTAAGGCAGGTGCTCTCCCAACTGAGCTATGCTTCCAAATGGTACCCCGTAGGGGAATCGAACCCCTGTTTATAGAGTGAAAATCTATTGTCCTA
>JBOFRT010000269.1:0-147382 GCA_051651165.1 Cetobacterium sp. | reverse complement strand
TTACATCATTTATGAATGTTTTACTCTTGTTAGTAATCTTAAGTTCATAAACTATATTTCCACCTTGAACATAGTCAGTTCCACCTATTATTGTTTTAGTGAATTCTAAAACTCCTTTTTCTGGATCTATTTCTGGTGTCTCTTTTTGATCTTGCCCAACTGTTACTATATTTTTAGGTATAACACCTACTGCTTTTGAATTTATTTTAGCTGTAACTGTTATTACAATCTTTTCACCTTTATCTATATCCGCAACTAAATTTATGTCCGTATCTTTTAATACTGTTGATGGTTGGATTAATGTTGTAGGCTTTAATTTTGTTATAACAGTACTCCATGTTTCAAACGCAAGTCCTGTTGTTCCACCAGCTAATTCTGTAGTTATCGCTGAAATAGAATCAATTATGCTTACATCCTTAGCCATTCCTCCACCATTATTTTGAACAGTTATCTCATATACTAACTCATCTCCAGAGTTATACTTTTGATTATCAAAAGTATTTCCAGCTAATGATTTAATAACTTTAGTTGTCAATAGTAATGGTTCTCCCGGTGTTGTTTTAGCTGTATCAAAAATTTCTTTTTCCTCATAAGTTGCAGTAGCTTTATTTTCTATAGTACCTGTTGGAACTCCAGTTTGTTCATTCCCTAAAGCCACTATCGCCTCAATTTTTATAGCTATTACTTCGTTTGCTTTTATGTTTGTTTTTATCTCTATATCGGTAGTTCCATCTACTCCTAGTGCAGGTAATATACTTATTGGACTTGTCAACGGTAGTGTTGATAAACTAGGTGTTACACTTACAATTTTCCAAGATGTAAACGGATTTATTTCTACCCCTAAATTTGTAACTACCTTTATGTTGTTTAAAGCATCCTTTATAACAACATCTCTAGCAAGTATATTAGCACTATTTTTAACTTCTATAATATAAGTTAACTTTTCACCGACAACATAAACAGATTCTTCCACGCTCTTTGTTATAGAAATTGTTCCATCAGTTGGTTCTGCAATAACTTCTGGACTTGGCTCTTTTGGTGAATCTGGTGTTTTTTGCATATAAGCAGTATTTTTTATTGTTGAGCTTACATTTGGTTTTAATTTTGCTGTTATTTCAAATCCAACCTGACTTATTGGTGCTATATCTACAAGTACATTTAAATCTTTATTGTCTGGTGTTGGTGGATCTAATGACTCTGGATTTGTTGTAACCGACGATAATTCTGATGATTTTGTAACTTTTATAGTCCAAGACTCAAATGCTGGGCCTACAATAGTATCTAAAATCTCACTAATTTTATCCTCAACTACAATGTTATTACCCCATCCTAATCCAGCATTTTGAAGCAATACTGTAAACACTAATGTATCTTCATCTTCATAAACATTTTTATTTATTGTTTTTCTTATGAATAGCTGTGCTGATTTTCCAGTTGTTTCAGCGTTAGCTTCTAATTTTTTCTCTTTATTTTGTCCATCTCTATAAGTTAGTAATACCAAGTTATCTATTTTACCGTAAGCTCTTTCATCTAAAACTCCTCTTAAAGTAATTATAATTTTATCTGATGGAGCTATATCTAGTTTTGCTTTATAAGTATCACCATCTGTAGTTTCTGATACTACTGATGAAGTTGCTGGTACAGATGTCAATTCTCTTGTCCATGAAGTAAAAGCTAATCCAGTTCCTGGAGCTGCTATTCCTACTAAAGTTGTTTCTAAAGCTCCTATTGCATCTTCTAATTCAACTCCTATTGCAGATCCTATTCCTGTATTTTGAATTTCAATTGTATAAACAATCTCATCTTTTGGTCCATACTCTGGTATATTTACATTTTTCACTAATGTTAATATAGGGTCTTTTGGATAAATTGTTGCATCATCTTTTTTAGTTTCATTCGCATATTCACAACTTGCTATATTTATTATCTCTCCATAAATTCCATCATTTGCTATTCCTCTAATTTGAATATTAATTTTTGTATTTTTACCAATATCTAGATTTATAGCATTTATATCTCCTGATTCAGGAATTGAAGTTGCGTTTGTATTTACTGTATCTCCAACTACTTGATATGTTATTGTCCAACCAGGTTTAAAGGCCGGTACTGGATTTGATTCTCCAATTTTATTTACTTTTACTTCACTTATTAAATCTGTTAATTTTAAATTATCTATTAAGTTTGCTGAAGTATTTTCTATCACAATATCAAATCCTATAACCCCACCAGGAGAATAAAACTCTTCATAAGGTGACTTTGTAATACTTGCTAAACCTATTTTCGAATCTGATTCTACACTTACTGGTCCTAATACAGGGGTCTCAGTTTTATTTTTCTTATACGTCCCAGTAGTTGTATTTATGATTTTTCCAACTATATTCTCATTTATAGTTGCAGTAATTTTAAACTTAACTATATCTCCTGGAGCTAAATCCATAGTTTCGTTTAAATTCACATTATTTTTAGGATAAGTTCCACTAAATATAGTTTCTAGTTTTAAGTTAGACATCTCTATTTTCCAATTTGGTTTAAATGCTGCAACTTCAACTCCTGCTAGATTTAAAGCTTTTACATCACTTATTAAATCCACTACATTTACATCATTAAGCCAAATCTTATCATTTAAATTAGAAACTGTCACTTCGTAAACTATTGTATCTCCTGCACTATATTCAGATTTATCTAATCTAGAGTCTTCCACAACTATTTTTTTAGTTAAACTCGGTGCTGTTCCTACTTTTGGTGGAATAGGTGGTGTAACTTTATCCTCTCCATTTACTATTGCAATATTTGGAGAAATCGTTCCAATTGCATTAGTTGCAACTGTTGCCTCTATTATAAAGTTTACATATTTATCAGGTCCTAAATCAACGATATCATCTATCACTGCTGGACTTGATAATGGATATGTCCCATCAACTTTAGCTGCTGGTGATTTATCTAAGGTTACTGTCCAAGTACTAAATGCTGAACCTATTGTTCCTCCTGCTAACTCTGTAACCACAGATGCTATATCATCTTTTACTGTAATATTATCTGCAACTCCATTTCCAGTATTTCTTAGACCTATTGTATAAACAACTTTATCTCCCGGAGAATAAGTCATTCCCGGTGTATAAGGTACTCCTGCAATACTAGTTATTGTCTTTGTTCTTTCTAATACTGGTGGATAAGGAGTAAATATTACTTCGTTAGAGTTTTCTGTTATAAGATTTCCACCAGGTAACTCAACTATTATTGAAGCTGTATTTTTTATAACTGATTGTGGGAAATTCAGATTAGTTTCATCACCCTTTGTTATTTGAGCTCTAATCGTAACAGTTACTTTTTCCCCAGCTTTCAAGCTTGTTTTAACTGAAATATTTTCTCCTGATGGTTGTGTTGCTATTCCCGATGGCTTAGTACTTATTGCTCCTGGTGTTCCATCAGAATAAACAATACTATCTATTGACCACTGAGAATATGCAGGAATATTATTTCCTCCACTTCCACCAACTAAAATTTGTTGTATATTATCAATTATCTCAAAACTATCGATTGCATTTTCACCATTTTGAACAACAATTTGATATAAAATAACGTCATCTAACCAATATTGAACTGGATTTGCTGTAAACCCAGATCTTTCTCTTAGATTATTCTGTAATTTAGTTATTGTTAACTCTGTTACTTTTGGAGTTGTTATAACCTCGTTACTTAACTTTGGATCCGTCGTTGGATTAGTCGGATTATTTGGATCATACTGATATTTTGCAATATTTTTTATATCAGTTGTTGTATTTGGCTTTAATTTTGCTGCTATTGTAAACTCTATTGCAGAAAAAGGTGCCAATGAAACTTTCGCATCTAAGTTACTATTTGGTGTCAATGTTGTAGAATTTGTTAGCTCTACACTATCTAGTACAACCTTATCACTTCCAGCAACTTTATTTGCTACTATTGTCCATGACTCAAATGCACCTACAGATGCTCCGCCTATCTCTGCTAAAATTCCAGATATATCATCTGTAACTTTTATTCCATTTGCCCAACCTGTTCCTGTATTTCCAACAACAACTTTATAAGTTAAAGTATCCCCTGAAATATATGTTGCTTTATCAACTGTCTTTAATATTTGTACAATTGCTGGTAAGGGATTTACTGTTGTAGTATTGTTTGTTTTATCTTCACTAAATTCATTTCCTGATGAATCTAAAACTTTAGCTATGTTTGTTATCTTCCCTGCTGCTAGAGGATTTAGTGTTGCTTCTATTACTATAGTAACAGTATCTCCTGGATAAATATCCCCAGTTGCTTTAAATCCATTAGCATATGTAGTATCTCTAGTTATAATTGTAGCTGAATTTGTTTTTGTTAGAGTTACCACATTAAAGCTATCTATAGCTTTTCCAACTCCTCCAGTTGCTAATTCTGTTTCAATTAGTTTTAAATCATCTATTATCGTAACATCATTTAAATAACCTGTTCCTGTATTTTTTACAACAATTGTATAGATTAATTTTCCACCTACTGTATACGATTCTTTATTTACAACTTTGCTTAAATCTGCAATTCCTGGGGCTGGTGTCAACGTAACTGTTTTTGGTCCTAAATCAGTTCCATTATAAGATGCATTTCCTGTATTTACTATATTTCCAATTGCTGTAGTTGCTGCCTTTCCTTTTATTCTAACAACTACAATCTCTCCTGGTCCTAAAGTAACTTTTCCTGCACTTATATCTACTCCATTCGTAATTCCTGAAGTTGCAAATTTAGTGCTATCTCCACTAACACTTACAATTTCATAAATCCATCCCGATTGGAAAGCTGGCACTTGTCCTCCATTTGAAGAATCAACTTTTATAGTACTTACCAAATCACTTAAATTAATATCTTTTGCAATTGCATTCGTACTTGTATTGCTAAGAACCAATCTAAATCCAATATCTCCACCTGGAGTATATGTTGTACTTCCTGTTATTAAAGGAACTTTATTAAATTCAACAACTGCTGTTCTAGGATTAATTTTATCGCTTGGCTTCTCCACGTTATCTATTTTTGCAATATTTACAATCTCACCAGCTGCTAAACTAGATGTTGTTGCTTTTATTGTAATTTCAACTTTTCCGCTTGGTGCTATATCCACTTCTGTATTGATATTCGTATTATCCGCCAAAGCATTTTGTAAAATTGTCTGACCGTTAAAAGCCGTATTACTATGAGTTATAAGGCTTGTTATTGTCCAGTTTGCAAAAGCTTGTCCTTGGCTACCATTTAAAAGAGTCGTCTTAATATCACTTATCAAATCAACTATTTTTATATCATTACCAAAACCTTCACCAGTATTTTCTATTGTAATTTTATACTCTACAACTTCGTTTGGCCCATAAATTTTATTCGCTGGGGCTATTAGCTCTTTTTTAGAAGATATTATTGGCGCCTTTGGGTTTATTGGATTACTTGGATAACTTACTCCATTTACTATCGCAATATTTGCCGGTATAGTTCCAATTGCTGATTTCACAATATTTCCTGTTATTGTATATACAATTTTATCTTTCGGTGCAAAATCAACTTCAACTTGTAAATTTGTGCTACTATTACCAGCTGATGGTTTAATATCTGTTAAAACTGGCTTTGATAATGTGTTAGTAACCACTGGAGATGAAATTGATATATTTTCAAGTCCTTTTCCTGTTGCATCTCCAGTTAAGCTAGTAACTATTGCATCAAGATTATCTCCAATAGCTAAGTTATTGAAGAAGCTACTTCCTATATTTTCAATTTCAACTTTATACTCTACAGAATCTCCTGGAGCATAAGTCATTCCTGCTACAAAATCTACTCCATTTAGTTTCGTTAGAGTTTTCTTAGCAGTTATTACTGGTGGTACTGGATTTAAGCTTACATCTTTATTATTTCCATCATAAGTTGATCTGTTTGTAAATCTACCTATAACTGTATCCTTTAATGTTGCATCTATTCTAAACTCAATCCATCCTCCCGGAGCTATTGTAACTGAATTTGGAAGATTAATTGTTTGATTTAAACCAGCAGATCCTATAGTTGTAACATTCCCACCAGATGTTGTAAAGCTAGCTGTATAACTAGCAAATACATTTGCTGTTGGAATTGCTACTGATCCTGGAGTTTCAGCAATCTCTCCTACTATATTTGCAACTATATCAGTATAAGTCTTTGAAGCACTCGTACCGAATCCAGTGTTTTCAACTCTCATTTTATAAACAACTTTATCACCAGGTAAAAAAGTTGTTTTAACTGTTGTTCCATTTTCTTCAAATACTTGTTTTGTATGATTAATAGTTGGATTTTGCATAAGTGAAGTTACAGCTGATTTCAAACCATTTAAACTAGCTGTATTTGTGATATTTCCAACTGCATTTTCATTTATTTTAGCTTTTATTATATAAACAATCTCTCCACCTGGATGAATATCCATCAATCCTTCTATTTTAGGCTTTGCTGCAGAATTTAAAACTTCTGTTCCTAAAGGGATAGAATTATTTATATCAGCCACTGTTGAAGCTCCTGTTTCACTTAACTTTGTTATTGTCCAACTATCAAAAGCTGGTCCTGTTACTCCTGTTGTTGCGTAGTTCGTCGTAATTGCACCTATTTCATCTAAGAAAGTTCCATTATTTAAAATTCCTTTTCCTGTATTTTTTAGAGTTACTTTATACTCTATAAAACCACCCGGCATATATCTATTTGTTAGAACTGTTGTTCCATCTGGTTTATAGAATTTTAAAACTTCTTTTTTAATTTCAGGTTTATCTATCGATGGTCCTACTTGGTTTGATACTGCATCTCCATCTACAATAGCTGTATTTGTAATAAAACCAACAGCTTTATCTGTTACTTTAGCTTTAATTTTATAAACTATAACTCCACCTATCGGTATATCTGGAGTTGCAGTTAATACTCCTGCAGTTATAATAGGATTTCCTAAATCTGCTTTAAATCCTGTTGCAGTACTGTTAGCTAAATCAACAGTTATATCTGATAAAGCTGACACAAGTGCTCCTGTTGAATCTGTAACTTTAATTACATTGAAGTCATCACTTACAGGTATATTTTGAGCATTACCATTACTATTATTCTTTATAGTTATTGTATATGTTATATATCCCCCAGGCTCATATTTACTAGGTAATACACTCTTTGTATTTTGTAAATTCCATCTAAAAGGAACTGTTACTAGACCGTTATTATTAATAGTTCCAATTGCATCTTTCCGAACTAAACCTTCTATTACGTATTGAACTTTTTCTCCAGGTTTAACATCCACTAAACCAATTAGATTTTCATTATTTGCTGGTCCTACTGTAAAAACAGTTTCTGTTCCATCTGTTTCATTTGTTACAATTTTTGTAACTGTAAATACTCCATTAAATGGATTTCCAACTGTTCCATCTATAAGTGGTACTGTTAAGTCTTTTACAAGCTCATTTATACTCAAATTATTTTGATATCCAGGACCTGTAGAAGTTGCTGTTATTGTATATTTTATAGTATCTACTCCTGGAATATATGTTGACTTATTAACTTCTCTAGTAACTCCTCCACCTGGTGGAACTATGTTATGTTGCACAGAACTTGTTCCGATTAAAGTTGTGCCCTCTAATACAGTTGCTATATTTGTTAGCTGAGTTGTAACGACTCTAGGATTAACTGTCGCAACTATTTTATACGTCATAGTTGAATTACCTGGTATTGTTATAGTATCATTTAAATCTGTCTTTGGACTTCCCAAAACAGATGTTGGATTTGAATTATTTAAATCTCTAAATATATTCCATGTATCAAATGCTGGCTGATTAGGCATATCTGTTACATTTTCAAGTGCTAAATCATTTGCATAAGTTGCTTTTATATTGCTAAGAACATCTTTTACTGTAACTACTTTTTCTGAACCTAATCTATTTATAACATCTATAAAGTAAGTTATTGTTCCTCCTGGTTCAAATATAGTGTTGTTACTTCTTTTCACAAAATCAAGAAGATTTCCTGAGCCTCCATTTTTTGTTATTGTTGCTGATGTCGTTGTTGTTAAATTATTTTGAGTATCTGTTACTTCTACTGTGTTTGAAACTGTATTTCCTAAGTAACTAGCTTTTACTTTAGCTGTAATTGTATACTCAACTTTTCCTCCAGGTGCTATATCTACAACTGCATTTAAATCAGTATTTATAGGATTACTTATCCCTGTTGTCGTTCCTAACCCTGTTGGTGTTCCATTTATCTCTATATTTTCAAAATATGTTGAGTTTAAAATATCTTTAATTAAAGCATCGTTTGCATATCCCTCTCCATTATTACTTACAACAACTTTAAATGATACAGTTCCACCAGGTATAAACGTTCCTGATATTGCTGTTTTAGATACATTTAAATTTGGTAATTTAGGTGTTGTTGTAGCAGAAGCAATTAAACCGTCGGCTTTTGCTGTATTAGTTATTGGACCGTATAAAATATTAGTTGAGGTTGGTATTTTTAATGTTGCTGTTATTGTATACTTTACAGATCCAGCTGGTGAAATATTAACTGTGTCTACTAAATCAACATTACTAATACTAGTAGTTAATGTTGATTTTGTTTCACTTCCTGTTAGTACAGGAGCTGATATCGTCCAGCTACTAAAAGCTGTTGTTGTTGTACCATCGCTTAAAAGAGCTGCAATAGCTTCTGATACTTTATCTTCAACTTTTATTCCTATAGCAACCCCTGCAGTAGCATCATTTTTTACAACTACATCATATGTTATAGTTGTTGTTCCTCCTGCAACATATGTTGATGTTGGTGTCGTTTTTTCTATACTTATTTTTGAAACTTTTGTCTGTGATCCTTTATCAGAATAAACAGCTCCATTCACTGTTGCTAAGTTTTTAATAGCACCTTTTGCTTTGGGATTTAAAACCGCTTCTATTGTATAAGTTATTCTTCTGTTTGGTCCTAAAATTGCATTTGTTATATTTATATCTGCTGTTGGTGAATATGTTCCTGCACTTGTTGGATCTAAAACACTATTTACAAGTACTGGTGTGCTTCCAGATATATCATATATTTTCGAAGTTATATTCCAAGAATTAAATGCAGGTCCTGTTGTTCCATCTATTAACTGAGCTGTTACCAAGCTTAGCTTATCTGTAATCATTACATTAGTAGCATATCCATCTCCTGGATTATCAACATCTATTGTGTAAATTAGTGTTCCTCCTGGAACATATTCTGTAGTATTAACATTTTTAGCTACCTCTAAAATTGGAGTAGACATTTTTACTCCAGGTCCTGTTTCTAAAACATTGTCTCCTGCTATTGTTGTACTATCTTGTATTAAACCAACAGTTGTAAGTTTTGTTTTTGCTTTTATTTCATAAACTATACTTCCATTTGGTCCAATATCTGCTGTTAAAATCAAATCTCCTGTATTATTTGTTGTATTTCCTGTTCCAGATGCTGTTCCTACTCCTGATGTAGATAGAACAGATAAATCCCAACTATCAAATGCTGGAGCTAACGATCCATCTATTTGTGTTGCCTTTATTGAATTTATCAAATCCGTTATAGCAATATCATTCATAAAATTGTTATTTGGATTAGTTACTGTTATATTATAAGTTATAACATCTCCTGGTTTGTATTCTATCTGTGTTGGAACTTTTGTTATAACAACAGTACTATTATTTGCCAAAGCAACAGGTGTTGTTGTAACAGTCGCTGTTTTTTGTAGAACATTATCTTTCTTTAAATTAGCAACATTTACTATATTACTAATTGCAGAATCTTTTGCTACTGTTGTTATCGTATAAATTATACTTTCTCCAGGGAAGACTGATACTATATCCAATAAATTTGTATTAGATGTAGTTCCTCCGTTAGTTACTATAGCTGATAGAGATTTTGTTGACCCTGCAGCCAAGGCCGCATTTACAGTCCAAGTATTAAGTAATCCTGAAGATGCTACATCTGTAGCTGATGAAGTTCCATTATTCCCAAGTCTTCCTGTTATATTTGCCAATAAATCTTCTACTAGATAGTTTGAAGCTATTCCTGTCCCTGTATTTTGGAGCGTTACTGTATAAGTAATTGTTTGTCCAGGTCTATAAGTTGTTGGGTTTTGAGTTTTAGTCAAATTCATTACTGGCGCTACTGATGTTGTGCTTATTGTCGATACTTTTTCAACATTATTTCTATCAGTTGCTTTTGCTGTATTATCTATTGCTCCCACAATATCATCATTTACTTTTCCTGTTATTGTATACTCTACAAACGAATTTGTAGCTATACTTACATCTGTAGCTGATAAATTGCCTGTTGGTGAGAATAATCCTGCACTACTACCTCCTGATGCAGTCGCTGTTGTTGTTATTGTTCCTGGTACAAAAACTGATTTTACAGAACCATTCGCCGCAGTTGCTGTAATCGTTGAAAGAATATCCTCAATTTTCATTTTTGTAATTCCAACAGTACTTGAATTATTCTGAACTCTTACTTTATATGTTAAGTTTTGACCCGGTGTATAATTTGTTGTTGTAGTTGTCTTTATAATTGAATAGTCGTAAGTTGCTAAATTTAAAGTCAAAGGTAGTGAGCTCTCTGTTTGACCTCTCACTGTAGTTGTTGCAGTATTAACTATTGGAGTAGTTACCCCTGCTTTTACATTTGCAGTTATTGTATATTCTACTTTTCCTAAAGGACTAATCTCTATTCCCGTCGCAATTAAATTTCCAGAAGGTGAAAAACTTCCTGCTGTACTTGATCCTGTACTAGTCGCAGTTATAGTTGCCCCTGTTAAATCAGATGGTAAAATATCCTCTACTTTAAAATCTTTTATTGTAGTTGTTGAACTTGTATTTGTTATTGTTACCTTATAAGTTACAACTCCCTCTTTTTCGTAATAAGCTATTGGTGATGTCTTTCCTATTGTGTATGTGTAAGGAACTCTTGTTAAAGTAATATTTCCAGTTCCAATAGATGTATTGTTAGTTTCTTTTACAGTTACAACTGGAGTTAATTGACCATTTACCAAATTATTTACAGTTCCTCTCACGAAATACTCTACAAATCCTCCTACTGGTATATCTACACCATTAACTGAAAAATCACCATTTAATGGTACGCTCCCCGTTATAGCACCTGAACTACTACTACTAACTTGGTTTACCAAATTAGAAAAAGCCGCTCCTGAACCTCCTCCATCTAACGTTGAAGTTATTCCACTCAGCGGCGCTTCTATTTTTATATTTGTTAATGCTGTTGGTCCTGGATTAGCAATCCGTACCTTAAATCTTAATGTTTCTCCTGTGTCATACTCATTTGATTGTACAACTCCCGATGTATTAACTTTCTGAATTGTTACTACTGGAGCCGCCAATAAAAATATAGAATTTAATAAGAAAATAAATAGTGCTGAAAACCGTTTATATGTCCCCGTTGTCCCCATAGTTCCTCCTTAATATTTTTATACGTTTCAAAATATATTCTTTATGTTCTCTTTCATTCCTTTTTTATATTTCATTATTTTGGAAATAGTTATCAAAAATAAAAAAATACTACATATTTTTTATTTCAGAAAAAAGGAAACAGAAGTTCTATTTTGTAAAAAAATTTCGATATCAAAAATATTGTACTATTTAAGATAGGGAGAAACTATGGATAAAAATATAAAAACATCGAAGCAATTTATTAAAGTTTCAGATGAGCGTATCCTACAAATATATCGTGCATTAAAGCCTTACAAATCAACTAAAGATGAACTCTTAAGCTTAGCTCATGAGCTCGATTTTTTGTATGGTGCTTCAGAAAATGCTAACTTTATTCGCTCTCTAATTCAAACGTATGAAAAAAAAGGATTTTTTAAAAAAGATTCTGAATAAAAAAAGATTCCTAATCTTCAAAATAAACGATTAGGAATCTTTATACCAACTATAAGTTTTTTATATTTTTAATGTTCTTTAAAAGAAAAAATTTCAAATCTATAAAATTACTCTCTAAAGGAAAGCTACTAATTTTATAAACAGGTGTTTCCAAAGTTTCATTAATATTTCCACTAGTTATAATTAAATCATACTCATCATCTACACCAAAAATTTCAAATATATGAGATGATATTTTATCAATTTTTTTAAATTCAAAGATATCTTTTAATTTTGTCTGTATGAGGTCTTTTATAAATTCCAATTCATCACATATAAAAAGTACCTTAAACTCTTTAAAATCAGAATATTTTTTTAAAGATAGCTGATTATATAATAAATAAAATATACTTCGAATATCTTTTTCAATTAAAATATCACTTTTTATTTTATCTGAAAAATCTTTATAAAAACTTGTTTCACACATCTTCTCAGGAATCGGTAATGCTTCTCTTATATCTCCAAGTTCATTTAATAATTTTTCTAAAACTTCGTCATCTGCCTCTATTTCTAAGGTATCAATAATTTCTTTTAAAATACCTTTTACCTCTTCTAAACTGCCATTCTTAGATATTTTTCTATCTTGCAAAGAATTTTTTAATATAAATTCCTCACCTTGAGAAGATAATATAAAGTTATTAATCTCTTCAATATTATATCCTGTTTTATTTTTCTCTAATTTATCTCTTGTATTTAAAGCCGCTAACTTACAAAATACTTTATTGTATTCTATTAAACTATAATTGTCACCTAAAACCTCTTTCATTCTTGTTTTTAAAACTGCTGGAGTTATATCACCCACAATTTTTCCTATTAAATCTTTTAAAACGTTTGGTAAGTTTACAAACTGCTTATCAATCACTTTATGAATCTCCTTTTCTAAAGCGTCCACAATATTTTGTACTTCTCCTATTACAGAGACTCCTTTTGATGCAAATTCATGAATAAAAACATCCTTAACTTCCAACTCACTTTTTATTATTAACATATCTTTTTTCAAAGTTGTTCTTGAGACATTTAAAAATTCAGCTTCTTTAGTTAAGTTTACCATTTGCTTAGATAAAATTTTTAATTTTAAATAACTTTTCCTATTTTCTGAAAACATCCCACCAAAATCAGAAATAATTTTATTCAAATCATTACTTTTCAAATTTACCTGTAAACCTCCACCATCCGTTTTCTTTATTTGATCCAATTTATAACTTTTTAAAATGTAATTAATATTATCAATATCATACCTTATCGTTCTTATATGTACGTTAAAGTTTTCAGATAATTTTTTTAATGTAAACCCATTTGCTTCATTTAAAACAGATAAAATATTAATACACCGTTCATTGATAACCATCTTTTTTTTACCTCCACCCCATATAATTTATTTTAACTATCTTAATTATACTACCTTTCATAACACTATTCTCTATGAAGGTTTTTTTATTTTTATAAACAAAAGAACGTTTAGGTGAAAAAAAAATACACCCCGGATTTTTACATATATCCAACGTGCAACTGGCTACCATTTTAAAGGCCCTATAGCTTTGCGTCCTACAGTTTCCCGTAGTTTGCCAAAATATACTCAAAATATTATTACACTATTCCTTTATTCTAATACACTTAAATATTTCCTACTTTTTTCAAAAAAAAAATAACATTTATTTTATATATTATTTCTCTTTAAATTATTTTTAAAACTGATTTTATAGGAAGTAATTTAACTTTATAAATTACACTAATAGCCATTATTTTCTCATTTCATATTCCGACATCTACTTTTTAAAAAAATTCATACTTTTATATCCCGATTCAACATTTACATCTTCAAGAACCCCCTCTTCATTTATTAGAAATGTTGTTGGAATATTTATAATTCCAAACTGCTTATAAAGCTCCATCTCTTGACCGTCATAGTAAGGCTGGAAACTGAAGCTATTCTTTTTCATATACTCTTTTACTTTCTCTTTATTATCACTTCTATATGGACCAAAAACTATTATAAATACAATATCATCTCTATCTTTATATCTCTCTTCATACTCTTTATTAAATACTAATTTTTCCTCTATACAATCTGGACACCAAGTTGTTGTAAAGTTTAAAAATACCTTTTTTCCTTTCAACTCCTCTAAAGTTATTGTTTTATCTCCATCTAAAGTTTTCACTTCAAAGTTGTCCACTCTCTCTCCTAAAAGATACGTCAATTTCTGCTCTCTAGGATCCCTCTCCTCACCAAATGAAAAACTAAATGTAAAAAATATCATCATAAATATTTTAAATAACATCTTCACTCTTTAACCCCTCCTCTTTTTCTACTACATCTTCTAAAATTTCATCCTCTATAAGCTCTATTGATTTTACCAAGAAATTATTATCTTCATAATAATCCCCCTCACGACCAGATTTTACTTTTACTTTTAAATCTTTTTTATCAAACTCCCCCTTATATCTTCTACTATTAGGAATAATCTCTACAATATATTCACCCGGTAAGATATCCTCAAAGAAATAGTATCCATCAATTTCAGTTACTGATCTTTTTATCTCTTCATCACCTTTTTTCAAAACTACATCTAAGTTTGCAATTAATCCATCGTATCTTCTCTCTTCTACAGTCATATCACTGTGAATATAACCACTTATCATAGAAACCGGAACTAATGGAATATCGACTTTTACTCCTGAAGATACAGCTCCCTTATATTTTATCATCTCTTTCCCTTGGATAAGCATAGGGTCAATCGACTCTCTATTAATATCTATTGTATGTAATTCTCCTGCACCTATATTGCCAATTATATATTTACCAGTCTCTTTTGCTGTCCCTGTTCCTCCTGATGTAGTTACCTCTGCCCCTTCATACACAGTTTCATTTTCATCCATAACTCCATTTGCATTTTCATCTACAAATACCTTTCCTTCTACCCAGCCATCTGTTACATTATTGTTATTTATAGGCAATAATGGATTTCCTAAGTAAACTGTTTTTTCTACTCTTGCCCCTATTATTGTTTCTTTATTATCTGTTTTTATATCTGGGAATTCTATGTAGATATTATTATCAAATAGATATGTAAATCTTATTTCAAAGAAGCCACCCTTTTCTCTTGAATGTCCAACTTCAAGTGTAGTATCAACATTTTTAAAGAAGCCACTTTCTGATGGAGATTTTACTAAACTCAGTTTTATCTCATCATCTGCTACTTTGTCCTCTTGATAATTTATCTTTCCTTCTAAAATTGCTGCAACTCCTCTTATCCCATTATAGTTTAGTTTTATCTGTGTTCCGTATCCATTTGAACTTATCTCATCTGTAGATGAATATTCATAATACTCGTTTGATAAACTCATTCTGAAGTTCCTACTTATATTATAATCTAAATTTAAATATATCTGATAAAGATTCTCATCTTCATAGGTGTTATTAAAGTAACCTATACTACTTGTGAAGCGTCTAAAACTTTTACTTAAATCTATATTATACGAGTAATCTTTTCTTAATCTATCCGATATCTCTTTATTGTAATCTTCATATCTTACAATCAGATTGCTATCCCAAGGTAACTTTTGCTCTAAAACCCCTTTAAAACCTTGACTCTCAGAGTTGAGTTCCTCTAAGAGAGTTCCTGAAATTAGGGTTGGATACTTCTCCAATCCAAATCTATAAGCCAATCCACCTTCTAAAACTTCGTATTTAATACTATCTCTATTTTCTAAAAATGATGTTCCTATTGTTGTTGTTAAATTTTCAGTTAAACCATACTTATACTTTGCTAAATACTGATTTTTCTTCTCATCGTTTCCTCTTCCACCTTGAATTACAAAGTCGTTCTCACCTTTGTTCAATATATTTTGATTTCCTAGAACATAGATATCTTTTACCTCTACTCGACCATCTCTATAGTAAATCTTTATTGTATAGCTATCTAAAGATGACATATTTAATGGAATAAATCTAAACCTATTTCCTGTAGGAATCTCAAAATCATCTAAGCTACCATTTCTATACAGTTCAACCAAGCTTGCATTTTGAGCTTCTCCCTCGATTACCGTTCTATTGTCGACTCTTATTCCATAGTATTCATTTTTAGAAAAACTAACACCTCTAAGGTTTCTCTCTGCATCAAATATCGAATCACTTTCTAAGTAAAAATCTCCAAAAGTCAAATAATACTCTCCAAAAACTTCCTTATATCTCAACCTAATATAGTCTAATTCACTTTTTGGATATATTTTTTGAGTCACTTCAAACTCTCCATATAAGAGCTCTGTTCCATAGTCTATATCAAAAGAGTAATCGTTCTTTTCTATATCTGTATTACTATATATAAACTTTACCATTCCTGGAGATAAAAGTTGTTTTTTATTAAAAATATACTCTCCCCCCTCCTCTAATGCCTCCTCTTTTTTGGCCACTGCAAGTCTTGTTCTTTGATTATTCAATTCTAAAGAATACTCTCTAGGGGTTTTAAAGTCTGGAAAAAGAGTTAATATATACCTTTCATCATCCCATTGATAATTAGGTATATAAAAATATTGTTGTAAATCTTTTAATTTTATAAATATATCATCATCTAACTCTATTGATGAGCTTTGAGGTATCCTTATATCAACCTCTTTCTCTGCATCTAAGACTCCTTTAATCCTTCTTCTTTTCCGATCAAAACGAAGTCCATCTATTTTAGTAAAATCTATAAATTCTGCCACTCCTATATAAATCTCCTCTGTTTCATCATCTATTAGGACTCTATAAAATTCATTCTTCTGCCCCTTCATCTCCAGTTCAATAAATGCTTCCTCTGGAGCAGAAAAAAGAGAGGCTTTTAAAATACAAAATATCAAAATTGTTTTTTGTAGTCGTGTCATTTTCTCCCCCTTTTTCATTCCTATTTCACCATTTTGAGTTATCACAACTAGCAACAACTTTTTTTACTTTTTCTTCTTTTAGTTTTAAAGAGGTATTTTCCGCTGCACTACCTTCAATTTTAACTAATTTTTCTAAGTGGTTGTTCTCTAAATATATCTCATCAATTGCAGCTCTCTTATTTACAATAATATTTAAAGATTCAACTATTTTTACATCAATTTGTAAGTTATTATTTAAATACTCTTTTCCAATATTTTCTTTAATTATCTCTTCATATAAATTTATATTATTTTTATATTCACCTTCAAAACCCAGACTTCCATAACATAATATTGAAGATAAAATATAGATACCCACTGTTTTTTGCATATTATCCTCCCCTATCTTCTTATTATCACTTTTCTATTAGGGTCATTTTTTTCTATTGAATAATCTAAATATTCGTAAAAAGCTTTTACTGTAACTGTTTCTTTATAATCACCAGGCCTAACACTATTTACAGTTGAGTAAACCCTTCCATCTAAAATTATTCTCTCTTTTACTTTATCTTTTTTTGGGAAAAAACCTAACACATTAACTTTTTCACCTCTATCAGTTTTTTCACTCTTAAAATCGACTTTATTTTTGCTATCTAGTTTAACAATCAGTTGCCCATCTGCCATAACTACCTGTTTTGGATATTGAAAATATAACTTTGTGTTTCCAATATCTTTTTTATCAATTCCCAAATCCACTGTAATCTCAGGACTTTTTTTACTGCTTACTCCATTTTTAGGAACCCTTGATGGGATTAATCCAAACTCCATAGCTCCTTTTACTTTCAAAGATAAATCTCCTTTTTTTCTAAACTCTACAGCTACCTCTCCAAATAAAACCTCTGTTTTGGATACTTCATCCAAGTATTCAATTCGTCCTATCACTATTTTTTCCTCAACTGAGTTTATCTTCGATTTATAAATAAATTCTACATTCAAATTTCCATCCTCAACTCTGTAGACATTGTTTTCTTTTTTAATTCCATTTACTCTTAAAATCTCAATGTTTCTTTCAGGAATAAATTTTATATTGAAATTTTTCTTATAATTAAATACACGAGCATCAACTCTTCCTCTATAACTAGTTCCACTTTTTTCTAGATTATATATCTGGCCAACTACATCAGAGGTAAATATATAGTTTGATACCAACAAAAATATCGCAAATAATAGTTTTTTCATTTTCACCACCCTCTATATGAAAAGAGGCATAGCGTTCGAACTATGCCCTAATCTATCTTTTTCTAAAACTTACTAGAATCCGTCGTAAGATCCAACAACTGTTGCTGAAGCCGTATAAGTTTTTCCTGCAGTTAACAATCCAGTTACTCCTGGTTTATTTACAGTTACTTTTAATCCTGTTTGAGCAGCTCCACCTGTCAATGTTACTGTCTCTTCAGCTCCACCAGCAAATGCTACTTTACCTGTAAACTTAGTCACAAATCCATCTTTGAAAGTTAATGTTCCATTATTTTTAAATCCTAATTTTACATCTTGATCCACTTCACCTGTTACTTTAACTGTATTACTAAAGTCTTTTGTTACAGTTTTTGTACCACACCATAATCCAAAATTGATATCATCCACTTTAATCACTAATTGCTCAGGTACTTTAACGCTTACATTAAATGTATCCTCAGCACTACAAGGGTTTGAAAAACAGAACGCAGGGTCTACATCTGTAGGAAGAGTTGATACACTTTCATTTGCTAAAGCTGCTACTGAACCTAAAATAAATAAAACTGATAATAATTTTTTCATTTTAATACCTCCACTGTTTTTTGTTTTTATACTCAATTTTGTTGAGTTACTAGTTATAGGGGTAGTTCCTTACTACCAAGTCTAATTCCACTTTTATCTTTAAAATCTACCTTTATGAATCTGCTTCCATTTGGTATATTTGCTAACTCTGATTCTATTTTTGTCTTAGCTTCTCTTGTTGTTATTCCAAGTTTAACCTCTTCTTTTTTAATTCTCTTTCTACTGCTATCTAAATACTCTATATCTCCAAGCACAGCTAGTGCACTATTTCCACTTAAATTAAAGTTTGCAACTAATTTTCTATTTCCATTGCCCTCTTTTTTTATCTCTGTATTAGTTAACTGCGCTCCAATTTTTCTTTCACCTTTCAATCCATAAGCTGCTATATGAATCTCTGTTAATAATTCAAACTCTATTCCTATCTCTTCTCCTGTATCTGTTTGAACTTTTTCAACGTTTCCTTTTGATGTTCCTGATAGCTCTCTAAAAATTAATTTAGCTTTGTATTCACCCTCAGGTAAATCCTTTGTTCCTCTCACAGCAAACCGTACACTTCTACTTCCATTTGGCTTTAAAGTTAAATTTTTAGGATATATTCTCATCATATCTCCCATATCATATTTTTCCCAGCCTGGATCTTTTTCTATATCAATCTCTATTCTCATTGGATATACCGTATTATTTGTAACCATAATTTCATGAGTTTCATTTTTATCTAACGATGTATAAAACCCTGTGGGTGCTATCCCTATATTAAAAGCAAATGTACTTGTAAAAAGTAAGCTAAACATCAATCCATAAAATATTTTTTTCAATATCTTCATGTTCCCCTCCAAATATTTTTTAGTCACTCTGTCTTTCATGCCATTTTATTCTGAGATAATTTTGTAACTCTTTTTTTTCATTAGTGAAGTGTTTTTCATTTTTTTGGAAAATATTTTTCATTTTAAAAAAAACTTCTACAAACTATTATTTTTTAAATTTTATACAAATAAAATAACTAGACTATCTCCAATTTATATTGCAACAAGATAGCCTTTTTTAGGCCCTCTTCTCCAAAAAGTATTATAAGATTTCAATTTTTTCTGATATAATGAGAAAAAGGTCTTCAATTCCAGGGGAGGGGTTTATGCTTTTAAAATTACTTATTAGCTTTTTAATCATATATATCAATATTTTCTCCATAAATTTCTCTACAGAAGAGATTGATTGGATTAAAGATAATCAAAAGACTACTTTCACTATAAACGCTTACAATCCTAAGCACATCTATTTATACGAAAATGAAGCTAGTGTATTAAGTGGTGTTTATATAAATTTTTTCGAAAAAATTTCAAAAGAAACTGGACTTAACTTTAAATTTCAAACTTTAAAACGAGATGATATGTTAAATCTATTAAATAAAGGGGAAGGGGACATTATATTTAATGTCAGCAAATCAATCAATCGAAAAAAAAATTACAATTTTTTGCCCACATTAAATTCATATACTTTAGGAGTTTACTCTAAAAATGAAACCTTAATTGATATTAAATATCTTGAAAAATATAAAGTTGGAATGATACCAACATCATCCGATTCTTTACTAATAAACCAATTTTATCCTCATTTAAATAACGTCATCTCTATCGCTGATAATGGAAATTTTGGATTTTGGGCATTAGAAAATAACACTATTGATGCTCTCATTGGTAAGAGTAGCAATGATATTTTAAAAACATATAAATTTACACCTTTTGAGAATGTTCCGCCTTCACAACTTTGGATGGCAGTAAATAAAAATCATCCTACATTGGAGAAAATTATTACTAAATTTAAACTTGAATTTAGTACAAAAGAAGTTGCTGATATTTTAAAAAATGAACGACCCTATTTTTATAGGCAACTACTGAGTAATCAACAGCTATTAGCACGTATTAAAAGACGCTACTCAAATATTAAAGTTCTTATTCCTGATATAGATGATATGCTACCTATTTTTTATAGATCAAAAAATAAATATAGTGGGTATATTATCGACCGTTTAGAAGAGTTGTCTAAGCTAACTGGCCTACCTATAATTTTTACATCGGATTCAGAGAATTATGATATAAAAGCTATCGACTCTAAAATGTTTCAAAGTAACCAAAATAAAAATAAACAAAACTTATATTATATTCCATATTATAAGATTCAAATTGGAATATTTTCTAAACATGATGCAAACTTTATAGATTCGTTTCAAGGCTTTGAAAATAAAAGAGTTGGAATAATCTCTTTTGAAGATATCGATACCAACTTACTAAACTTTTTACACAATTTTGATTTTTATAAAATATACCCAGATACTACAGAGGCTTTAAATGCTATATTAAGAAATGAAGTAGATTATATAATTGGTGATTTTAAAATAATCTCTATGGGGGTTGCAAATAAATATTTAGAAAATAAAATAAAAGTTGCTGGTTTTTTAGGCGGAAATAATACGATTGGCTTTGGAATAAAAAAAGATGCCGATTTAGCTCAGTTAGTTGATAAACTTTTCCCAAATCATCTAGCTGAAAGTAGAATATTACAAAGTGAGCTTTCAGTATCTAAAAAATTATCTCCTAACTATAAATATTTACTCTTAATGCTATCAACATTTTTTATAATAATAGCTACACTTTTCTATCTTTTAAGAAAAGCTACTATCGCTTCAAAAAAAGAGAAGCGTATTACAAAAGCTCTTGTTGAAAGTTTCGAGGCTGCAAATGAACTCAATGATGAGGATACAGGTAACCATATTTTAAGAGTCAATCTGTATTCAAAGTTTTTAGCTGAAAAGCTAAAATGTTCTAGTAAATTTATAAAAGAGATTGGAGAATATGCTTCCTTACATGATGTCGGAAAAATAGCTATCTCTGATATGATTCTTAAAAAACCAGGTAAACTTACCTCTGAAGAGTTCGAAGAGATGAAAAAACATGTTATTTTTGGAAAAGAACTCATTAAAAAGATGCAACTTGGATCAATTGCTGAAAATATAGCTCTTTACCACCATGAGAAATGGAATGGAAAAGGTTACTGGTTTGGTTTATCTACTGATGCTATCCCTTTAGAAGCTAGAATTGTTGCTTTAGCTGATGTGTATGATGCCCTGCGTCAAAAGAGAGTTTATAAAGATGGATTTACTCATGAGGTCGCTGTTGAGATAATAAAAAAAGAACGTGGTGAACATTTCGACCCCGCTCTTGTAGATATATTCTTAATTCATCATAAAGAGTTTGATAAAATTTTTATCTCTCATTAAGTTTTTCAAAAACAATATTCCAACCTTTTTTATCCTTTTCTAGGTTATAAGGTTGAAATCCAAAATTTTGATATATTTTTATAGCTACATAGCTACAAGTTTGTGTGGAGAGGTATAATCCCTCTCCCATTTTTTTATCCTTAAATATAGTTAAAAGTTTTGATACAAGTGCTTTAGCCAAACCTTTTCCACCATGCTTTGGATCAATAGCTATCCAGTGTAAACGATACTCTCTTTTCTTATCATTCTGAAAATGTTTCCCTTCCCAAATAGCTCCAGTTCCTACGATTTCTTTATCTGGCCCCTCTATAAAAATCATCAACTCTTCTAATTTTTCCTCTTTTTTAAGAAAAACCTCTTCGAAATATCTCTCTCCTTCTGTTCTTTCTAATATATGTCCAGATGAAACTTGAATATCTGTCCACTTCTCTTTTAAATCAGAACTATACATTAAAAATTTATATCCCTCTAAAAGAGGTATTTCACTAAATTCTAAATTATCTTTTACCATCAAAAGATGGATATTTTCAACACTTCTATCCATTATTCTCTCCTTTTTTTAAGAAATACAGCATAAATATTGTTGATGCTACACCTATGAAAAGTGCACTCAAAAAGCCCATTTTATTATCTATTAGTGGAAGTATAATTATTCCTCCGTGGGGTACCATGGATTCTACTTTTAAAACTGTCGCTGCTGCTGCTCCTATTGCTGCTCCTATCACCGTTGTTGGAAGAACTGTAATATCTCTTGTTAAAAATAGTAAGGCTCCCTCTGTTATTCCAAGTATTCCTAATAGTATTGATATTACTCCAGCCTCTCTTTCAGTTTTAGAAAATCTATTTTTCAATATAAACTGTGAGACTCCAAGAGCCAAAGGAGGAGTAGATATTGCAACTGCTATCGCTCCCATAACATCCCCTCGATTATATACCAAAGTATTTGTAGCATAAACATATGCTACCTTATTGATTGGCCCACCTAAATCTACACCAATCAATCCACCTAAAACAAAATTTAAGAATATATTATTTTTATCATCTAAACTATTTAAATATTGTGCTAATCCATCTAAAATATATTTCATAGGTTCTTGAAATATATAGTGCATTCCTAATCCTACAACTAAAGTTGAAAGTATTGGAATAAGAACTATATACATAACCGAAGACATCTCTATTGATATCTCTATCTTTTTAAGTCCATTTATAAAATATCCTAAAAGTATTCCTACAAATATTCCTCCAAACATTCCTAATCCTATTACACCCGAAAGATACCCCAATATCATCCCTGGTATAAATCCAACACTTCCAGATAACTCCTTTGCTATACTTCCACCTAAAAGTGGTGGAACCATTAGAAAACTATAATCACTCAACTCTTTTATAAACTGGTTATCACTATAAAGTGATATTACCGATAGTATTCCCGCCACTATAAATATCGGTATAATCTGAACTATACTTTTTAATACTCTTTTTCTCATTAAAAAACTCCCACGTACTTTTTCTTAAATAGTATCATGGGAGCTATATTTCATCAATATTTTGTTACTTTACTTTTTTATCTTTTTAAGAATATTTACCATTATTGCACTCACTAATGATCCTACAACTATCGCAACTATAAACATAAGTTTATTTTCAACTACTGGCAATACAATTGGTCCACCATGAGGTGCGTGATCTGCTACTTTCCCTATTGCTGCTATCACTGCTCCAACTCCACTTCCAACCATTATCGATGGAATAACTCTAAATGGATCTGCTGCTGCAAATGGAATTGCACCTTCTGTAATTCCAATAAGCCCCATTGCAAATGCTGCTTTTCCAGCTTCTCTCTCTCCACTCTCATAATTTTTTGGAGCCATCATTGTAGCTATTCCCATACTTATTGGTGGAATACAAATTGCAACTGCTATTGGTCCCATAACTGTTGGAACACCTTGAGTTATCATAGCTGATCCAAATAAAAATGCAACTTTATTTATCGGTCCACCCATATCAAATGAAATCATACATCCTAAAATTAATGCTAAGAAAATCGAACCTGATTCCATTCCTTTTAATACATCTGTTAACATATTCATAAATCCACTTATAGGTGCTCCTATGAAATACATAATAACTCCAACTAACGATGTAGAAACCAACGGTATAACGAATATAGGCATGATAGGTTTTAATCCCTCTGGAACATTCCAAGACTTAACCCACTTAGCTATATAACCAGCAGCAAAACCAGCAACCATACCACCTAAGAATCCTGCACCAACACTATTTGCTAAAGCACCTCCCACTAAACCTGGAGCAAGCCCTGGTCTATCTGCTATACTCATAGCTATATATCCCGCAAGAATTGGAATCATCAGTCCAAAGGCTGCGGCTCCTAAGTCCAACATAGATTTAAAGAATGGATTTGTTACATCTGCACCCGATCCAGCTTTAATTCCTGAAAGTGCTATTGAAAGTGCTATTAAAACCCCTCCACATACAACTAGGGGAAGCATATGAGAAACTCCATTCATAAGATGTTTATAAATTCCAGTTTTCTCTTTTTTATCTCCCTTATTCTCCTTGTTTGAATTTGAAGAAGCTACATAGACCTCTCCCTCTCCATTTAAAGTCTTTTCTATTAATTCTTTTGGAACTCTTATAGCTTGTTTTACTGGAACTTGAATTACTCTTTTTCCAGCGAATCTATCCATATCAATAGTTTTATCTGCTGCTACAATAACCCCAGTAGCTCTTTTTATATCCTCTGCAGAAAGTTCATTTTTAACTCCCACACTTCCATTCGTTTCTACTTTTATCTCTATACCAAGCTCTTTTCCTTTATTTACTAAAGAATCTGCTGCCATATATGTATGGGCTATTCCTACAGGACAAGCTGTAACAGCTATTACAAACCCAGCTTTTTTATCTACTACTTTTTCCTCAATCTTTTTCTCTTCACTTAAAATAGCTAATACTTCATCCTCTGTTTTAGCTATCTCCAATCTTTCTCTTAACTCATCATCTAATAACTTATTTGTAAGTTTTGATAATGTTTCTATATGTGAGTCTGTTGCATTCTCTGGTGCTGCTATCATAAAGAACAACTTTGATGGTTCTCCATCTAACGAATCAAAGTCAACTCCCTCTGATCTTCCAAAAGCTACTGCTGGTTTTTTAACAGCTCTTGTCTTCCCATGAGGAATAGCTATTCCCTCTTCCAATCCAGTTGATGATGTTGCCTCTCTTTGCTTTACAACTTTTAAAAACTCATCTTTATCTTCTAATGCTCCACCTTCATTTAAAACCTCTACAAGTTCTAATAATATTTCATCCTTTGTCTTACCAGTTAGCTTTAATTTTATATACTTTTTCTCTAACATATCTCTCACTCCCTCTGGTTTTTATCTTATGCTCTAACTATACTTCAAACCTTTTTTTCTGTCAAATTCGCTATTTTAAACTTTTTGTTTCGTCTATTTTAGATTTTTATATTTTTTATTCTCTGTTTTTACATTTTTGTTTCGTCTATTTATATGATAAAATATAAAAAAATAATTAAAAAAATTTTATTGAGGTGAAATAAATATGAATTCTCAAATTTTTAATCAGGATATAACTATAGATAAACGTACCTCAAAACTGGAAAATAGTATCTTTTTAACAATTTTAAAAAAGATTGAGCAATTAAAAAAAGATGGTATCGAACTTAAAACAGAGTTTCTTTTGACTACTAATGATTTTAAAAAACTGACTAAAGATGATATTCAAATAGGATTAAAAGGATTGATGGAAAAATATATAGGCTATTCCTACTGCGATGCAGACAGTAGATATACTCGAGTATTTTTTCCATATATAAGTTTCTTCTCTGAAACTAATGGTGAATTCAATATTACAGTTCCACCAATGATTATAAATTCTTTTAAAAAAAACAGTGTTGAGTGCTCTATCTCATTGAGAACCTTTTTCTATTTTAGAAAAAAATCATCTCATAACTTTTTCAATCTTGTTTTAAAAAATGATTCTGAGAATGTTAGCTTAACCCTTACTATTGAAGAACTAAAAGAACTGTTTAATATAAAAAATGAAGCTTACGACCGTTTCTTTGACTTTGAAAAAGCTCTTTTAAAACCACTACTTCAAAGTATCAACAGTCATTCTAACTATACTCTAATGTATAATAAGATTAAGAAAGGGGATGCTAAAAATAACAAAGTGACAGCTATAGAGTTTCTTTTAAAAAATAACTCTCTTATCCAAAAGAGTGCTGAAACTAACTACTTGATTCAACTTGTCAAAAATAATATCGAGGACTATAAAAATGTTTGGGAATCTATAAATAGCTGTATTAATGATATTGGTTTCATTCAATGTAAAAGAGCCATTCTATTTTTAAAAGAGAATAACTTAACTCTTTCAGATAATGAACTTATAAACTACCTAAAAAGAAAAGGTGAAAATATAGAAGAGATTCTTCAACTTAACAACCATACCCTTATTAAGGAAAAAATATCGCTATATAAAGATGTTTATAGTTTTACAAAAACAATATACAACATAATGATTGGGTATAACTTTTACTATTCATTAAACTTCAAGTTTTTAAAAGATATAAAAGAGTTCCAAGAAGGAGATACATTTTTCTATAGAGATGAAAACTACATTGTTTTTGGAACATATCTTGAAAATCGTGGAAGTTTTAAGATTTTCCAACCCCAATAAAAAAAGCGTATCAGATTATATTAGTTTCTGATACGCTTTTTTTTAAAGAATTGAGAATATACTATCTAGTGATGATATTCCTTCATATCCCATAACTAAAACAACAATCACACCGAATATAGTTAAAATTGTTGAGTGTCTATAGTTACCTACTATCTCCTTTTTTCTAGAAGCAAGCAGGGTTATTCCTAAAGTTATTGGTAAAATAAGACCATTCAATGCGCCCGCTAAAACTAGAAGTGATACTGGTTTTCCAATTCCTGCCATAACAATTGTTGAAAGTAAAATAAATCCTATTATGAATCTTTTCTCATATTTTAATACAAATGGGAAAAGAGTTTTCAAAAATGAGATAGATGTATACGCAGCGCCTATTATCGTTCCTAACGATGATGCTAGTATTACAACTCCAAATATTTTATAACCTATATATCCCGCTCCCTGCATAAAAGCTGAAGCTGGTGGGTTATCTGGATTAAGTTTTGCTCCAGAAGATACAACCCCTAAAACCGCTAAGAAAAGAGCTATTCTTATAACCGAAGCTATACTCACACCTATAAGTAAACTTTTATTTATATTTTGTAGATTTTCCTCACCTTTAATATTCGCATCTAAAAGTCTATGTCCTCCTGCAAATATTATATAGCCACCTATTGTTCCACCAAGTAGTGTCAGCAGTGAAAAACTTAAATCACTATAACTCTCTGGAAAAATAGCACTATATGCTGCTTCTACCACAGGTGGTTTACTTTCTAAAGCAACATATGATATAACTAAAATCATTAAAACCCCAAGCACTCTTGTAAACTTATCAATAAACTTTCCTGCATCTTTCGAGATAAAAATCAAAGCTCCTATCCCTCCAGCTATCAGTGCTGAATAAGTTAAATCAATTCCAAAAAGTACGTTTAATCCAAGTGCAGCTCCTCCAACATTTCCTATATTAAAAGCAAATCCACCAAGAGCAACCAAAATAGCAATCAAATATCCTAAACCTGGAACAATTTTATTTGCCAAATCCTGCCCTCTCATCCCAGAAACACCGATGACCCTTGAGATATTAAGTTGAACTATCAATGTTATAACTATTGATAGTAAAATTGAGAATGCAAAATTTGCTTTAAACTGCTCTGTAAAAATCGATGCTTGAGTCAAAAAGCCCGGTCCTACTGCTGACGTCGCCATTAAAAAAGCGGCACCTAAGACAGCACCACCACTCTTTGAACCCATATTTTTTTTCATAAAAAAAATCCCTCCGTTATACTAACATGTTAAATAATGCTCAGACATTATATACCTTTATTAGTACTTTTACTAGAGGGAATTTTATTTTTTTATTACAAATTCAGTTTATAGATATCTAAGCTTTAGATAGATACCAGCAATCACAAGAGTTTGTATAGCTATTAGTGCTCCAAACTTTAAGAATTGTACGAAATCTATTTTACAACCAGATTTTCCTGCTACTCCTACAGCTACAACATTTGTTGCCGAACCTAGTATTGAGATATTTCCACCTAAACATGATCCAAATGATAATGCCCACCAAAGAGCATCTGTATGAACCCCATTAAATGTTGGTGCCATAACATCTATAATCTTAGAAACTGTTGCTGCATTCGCAACATTTCCAATAACCGATGTAAATAGAGCTGAGATTGTCATTATAGAGTAAGTTGCTAATCCAAAGTTTCCTTTTGTCAGCTTTATCATCTGTTCACCAATAACATCTATAACGTGGATTTTCTCAATTCCAAGAACCATCATAAATAGTCCAATAAAGAAGAACAGAGTATCCCACTCAACATGTTTAAATATGTCTGCTGGTTTTCTTTTAGCTATTGTTACTAGAAGTATAGCTCCACTTAATGAGATTATTGCAAGTCCTTTATTGATAAAGTTATTCAATATAAATCCAAGAATAACAAGTGAGAATATAATTCCAGCTTCTTTTAATAACTTTTTATCCTTTAACGTTCTACTCGGGTTCATCTCCATAATTCTAGCTTTTAGCTCTGTTGAAACATGGAAATCTTTTCCGTAGATAAAGTACACATTCACAAGTAAAACTACCATCGATATTATAGCTACTGGTGATGTATTGAATAGAAACTCATTGAATCCAAGACCACTTTCATGCCCTATGATCAGTTGAGTAGGGTCTCCAATTAGTGTTGCATTTCCACCTATATTTGCAGCCATTATCTCTGTTATTACAAATGGGAATGGATTTAACTTTAACTCTCCCGCAAGTAAAATTGATATTGGCGCCATCAGTAAGATAGTTGTAACATTATCTAAAAACGCCGAACATATAGCAGTTACTATCGCTAAAAATACTATCAGAAGGAATGGTTCCCCTCTAACAAATTTTGCTAACGTAATTGCAAACCATTGGAAAACACCAGTTTCTGATATCAAATGAACCATTATCATCATACCAATTAGTAGGAATAAAATCTCTAATCTACTTGCCACTGCGTGCAGTGCTTCCTCTTCATTAAATAAACCAACCATAGACATAGCTAAACCACCAATCATAGTAGCCCACGCCCCAGGCACCTTCTCTGTTATTATACAGTAGAACACTGCAATAAATATAGAGAGTCCTAATACTAAGCTTAACATAAACTCACTTCCTTTTATATATGTAATATTTTTCTTATAATATCCGATCTTAGAATAATTCCAAGATACCTTCCATTTTCAATAACATATATTCTAGTAACTCCACGATTCATAAATAGATATGAAACCTCCATTAAAGAAGCTTCTTTATCCACAGTCACAACTCCATCTTGTCTATAAAGTTCTGCTATCGTAGTTGTTTTCTCGTTTATTAGGTAGTTCTCAAAAGGCTCTCCAACAGTCATAAAGTTTAAGTCATTTAAAATTGTTGTATACTTTGGCATTCCAAAGGCGATTAACTCTCTTTCAGTTATCTCTCCTAAGAACTTATTATTTTTATCCACAACAGGAATTCCACTTACCTTTTCCATAATTATTCTCTTTGCTATATCTTCAAGTGTGTTGCCAACACTTGCTGGTGCAGGTAGGTTTGTCATTAAATCTTCAGCTGTTATGTTGTGATCTATCTCTATATTTGCAGCTTGTAAAGTTTTCATTGTTATAATAGGATCTTTTCCTGCTATTATTTTATCTAAAACATCTCTATTTTTCATAGCTAACTTAGAGATTCCTGACATTATTTTCAATATTTTTTTACTTTTTAATACATCAGCAAGCACAAGAATAACGATTTTTAAATCCTCTTCTTTATTATCTAAAGTTTTTACTTTAATAGGCTTTTCTGGGAAACCAATTGCCACTAATATATCATCGTAGTGCTCTAACCTCGCGTGTGGGATAGCTACTCCATAACCTAAGTATGTTGATGCTTCTTCCTCTCTCTTTAAAACAGCCTTTTTCATAATCTCTTTTTCTAGTTTTAAAACCTTATTGTTTTCAACTAATTGATTCAACATATTCTCTACCAACTCGTTTATATTACTCCCTTTAATGTTTGGAATAATTACCTTTTCCGATAGATAGCTAGACAGCTTCATGTGAACACCTCCGTTATTTTTACACTACTTTGTTTTTTGTTCTTTTTTAGTATAGCACATTTTTCCAAAAAGTAAAGCCCAGTTGAACCAAGAGTCAAATAAAAATATTAGAAAAAGGTTATAGTAGTTATAACCTTTTTCTAAAAAATATTATAATTTCTTTTCAAATTCATCTTTTGTTATTGGTTTACTAAAAATATATCCCTGCCCTATTCTTACATTTGAATTATGTAAAAATAGAAGTTGGGCTTCGGTTTCTATTCCTTCTGCTACTATAACCACATTTAAATCTTTTACAAGACCTATAAGTGCACTATAGATATTTGAAGCTACCAAATTATCTTTTGTTCCAATCGCATCTAATATACCCTTATCAAATTTCACAACTTCTAAAGGTAGCAGCGGTAGCAAACTCACTGTTGAATGCCCTGCTGTAAAATCATCCATAGCTAAAGATAATCCCAATCTTTTTAACTCATCTATCTTTAAAAGAGTAGTTTTTAAATTTGTTGAGAAAATTGATTCTGTTATCTCTACCTCTAACCATTTCCCTGGAACATCATTTTTTTCCAAAAGTTCTTTTATATTTTGAACTACATCATCTTTCTCTAAACTTTTCATTGAAAGATTGAAAGAAAGCTTAAAATCATCATCAACTAAGTTATTCTCTTTTAGATACTTAACATACTTTATTGTTTCATCAGCTATTTTATAATCTACTAAATGAATCAAATTTATATTCTCAGCTATAGGAATAAACTCAGCTGGAGAGATGAATCCTAAATTGTCACTTACCCATCTAGCTAAACTTTCTCCACCAATAATTTTTTTAGTTTTTATATCAAATTTTGGCTGATAAACTGCATAAAGTCCCGCTAAATTTTTGGTTCTTAAAAGTGATTTTATCGAATACTCTCTTTTCTTTCTTTTTAAAATCTCCTCTGTAGCCTCTAAATAGTAAGTTCCATTTTTCTTTTTAGCTTCTTCCATAGCCATATAAGCATATTTAAAAGCCTCTTCTAACTCCACTAGAGTATCCTTTTTGTAGTAACCTATACTCAAATCAAGCTGATAAGCTAGCTTTAAAGCTTTCAATTCATCTTTTAATAAATTTAATCTTTCGATTATAAACTCCTCTTGGATAAAGAGATCAAACTCATCTCCTGAAAGTCTAAATATATCTTGATTTGGAAATATCTTTTTTAAACATCCAGCAACAGATTTTAAAAGATAATCTCCTGAAGCCTGACCATATTTATCATTTATCTCTTTAAAGTTATCAATATCCATTGTTATTGCATAACCTTTTAGATTTTTTTTCTTTGAAATAAAGTTTAAAAACTCTGTTCTATTTGGTAATCCTGTTGTTAAATCCTTTTTCAACTCTCTTGTTACCTTATAATTTGAAAGAATCTTATAAATAGAAGCCATTCCCAATAAACTTGAAACTCCTAATAAAATATATAAAATTTTATTTGTAACTTGGAACTTTTGATACTCATTAAAAGCTTCTTGCTTTTTTATTATATCAGCTTCCTCTTCTACTTTTTTCAAACTAAGTCCATTTTTAATTCCTTTATTTATAATATCTCTTAAAATAGCATCCTCTTTATGAAGAGCTAAAGATATTGGAATTCTAATAAATTCATCCACTCTAAATTTACTGGTATCCATTTTATTTATATCAAATTGTAAAGCTGTATTAATCTCGTGTCGATTTAAAGCTTTTTCCAACTGGTCATAATCACCATATAATTTTATATCTTCATCCATATAAAACTCTCTCACAAAACTTTCCTCAACTGATCCTTTAACAACTCCAACTTTCGTGTTATGAGTATAGAAACTAGATATTTTATATAGTATTGGAGTGTATATAGATTTTGTAAAAATCAGTTCATCGTTCCAATCTTTATTCTCAGCAAGAGGAACAATTCTTATTTTTCTAGATAAAAAATCGGTATATACATGATCCCAGTTATTATTCCTATCATTGACTACTTTAAACTTAATTCCAGTTCTCGATGATAAACTGTCTACAAAAAGTGGGATTACACCAATAACCCTATTTAAATTTTTAGAGTAATAACTCAATGTATAATTCGGGTCTAAAGCTATCGATACCTGTGGTAAAATTTGTAAATATTTTTTTTCATCTTCACTCAAAGAGTTTAAAAATTTATTTTTATATGCTATATGATTTCTTTTTTCTAAAAATCTATTTATTTCTCCCTGATACTTTTCTAAAAGTGCATTATTTATAATCTCTGTTAAATCTGCTAAATCTTTTCTCAATGCTATTGATGTATCGGGTAAATATCCTACCTTCAATCCATTTTCCCATCCAACAAGATTATATTTAGATGTTAAAAATATCTCATCCTTCATTTCATAACTATCTTTTACTTCTACTATTTTTGCATCTATATCATTATATCTTAAAAACTTCTCTAAATATCCTTTATAAATTGAATTCTCAGTTACATATATCTCTTTTCCATTTAAAGATTCAATTCTATTTGAATCTACTTTCCCTTCAACTGAAGAGGATATATATATTAAATCATCATAAATTGGTAAGCTAAAAGACGTATTTCTCTTTCTTTCTTCACTTTGTGACATCATTCCAATAATATCAATTTTTTTCGCATCATAAAGTGTTAAGATTTCACTCCAATCAGCTTTTACAATCTCTATATTCAGATTAAGATAACTCTTTAGCATCTCCTCTATTAAAATATTCAATGATTCCCCATCAACTATAGAGCTTTCAAACTCTGATGACTTCAATCCCAAAACCAACCGACGTCCTTTATAACTCTCTAATATCTTCTCTTCCTTTGTATTTTTAGGTATATACGTAGCTGAAAATATAACTTGAGTTAATAAAAGAAAACAAAATACAAAAACCTTTCGCATCCATCCTCCCGTTTCTTTTTAATGAACTATATTATATCAAATTTTATAGAACCGGTCAAATTATTACCACCGTTTTTGTATAATTACTTCGTTTTTAGGCTACCAGCTTCCGCCTCCGCCTCCACCAGCTCCGCCTCCAGAAGAACCGCCACCCATAGATGACCCTCCCCCTCCAAAGTTAGTCGGTGCTTTCGGTGATGAAAGCATACTATCATTTAAAGCTCCCATGGAGTTATTTATGCCTCTCATGAACGAAGCCATCATAAAGGCGTTACCTATATTACTTCCTCCATACCACTGCGGTGGTGGAATCTGAAGGTCTTTAAACTTATCAGCCCAAACCTGACTCACACCTAAAACTATTGTATAAGGAAGTATATTATAGAAATATCCTGGGTTTTCGTGGATTAACATCTCTAGCTTTCTCTTTTCAGCAGTTTCTAAAAATCTTTTAAACCCTTCTACACGCCCAAGAATCTCTCGACCATAATCAGTTCGACTTTTTATCTTTCCACTGATAGTTATCGTTATCAAAATCGATACAAACGCTAAAATTATAGTTAATCCTAACTCTACTAGGTTCTGAATTTTAAAATAGTTTAAATATACAATAGTAGCAAAAATTATGACAAATATTAAAGCTCTTACACTGTTTCCTATTCTTAAAGATTTTGAATCATAAAGAGTTTTCTTACTCATAATTAAATCTATCTCTAAAACTTCTGCAGCTTTTTCTATATGTTTATAAAATCTATTTTTCAAGCTAGATATCCTTACTTTTCCATCACTATTTTTAAAACTCATCAAAGCTCTAAACATATAGTTTTCAAACTCTTTTGAAATATCATTGCTAGATTTTAAAAACTCTATCTCAAAATCATCTTTTGAGAAAAGTCCACTACCTTTTATCTCGTTCAATTTCAGATATCCCTTATCAGCCCAATAGAAAATTAAACTTGTCATATCTTTACTATGAATAACTCCATCTATATAGTAGCCTACCTCTGTTGGTGTTAGATTATCTGGTGGATAAAACTCTACAGTTTGAATAACCTGCTTTTTATCTCTAAACTTTTTCCAAACTACAAAAGCTATTGTTGGAACAGCTATATAGATTATATACAGTAAAGTTTTCAAAATGTAAAACATAGTTTTCTCTGCACTAAAATCAAAATACCCTTCAGGAAGCGGTAAAGCTATCGTCACACTCTCTTTAGGTCCTAAAGGTTCTAATGTATATCCAGAAATTGTATTGCCTGAAATACTCCATTTCACACCTTTATTGTTCCTACTACCACGTACTCCTGAAGTAAAATTAATTTTGCTAGCATCAAACTCTTTTGGAAGAGTTATGTTAAACTCCAACTTTTTTATAGTTGTATCCCAATCATTTCCAATTAAGTTGTAATAGACCTCATCAAAATTTGATTCTCTATCCCATCCTAAGTTCTGGTTAAACTTTATAAGATAATTTTTTGCTCCAGTTACATAAAGATTTGGGTTTCCCATTCTCAAATAGATATAATCACCCTCATCTTTAGCATGAGTCTGAACATTCGTTTTTATATCATTAACTTTTATCTCACGTCCATTAAACACCTCAGGAATGACTCTGTATATACCTCTTCTTGGCTCTTTAAAATCTACATTTATATCTTCTTCTATTTTATATATATTTTTCTCATCTATAGTTATATCCACTCGATAGTTATCTATAACATACCCAGAATCTGCAAACAGATTACTTGTTAAAGTAACTAGAAGTAGAAATAAGCTAAAACTGTACCTTAACATTTTGTCTTTCCTCTTCTTCAACTTTAAAGAACGGATACTTTTTAAATCCAAAGTTGTTTGCAACTATTAAGCTAGGGAAAGTCTCACACATAGTATTGTAAACTCTTACACTTCCATTGTAATATTTTCTAGCCTGTAAAATATCCTCTTCTATTTTAACTAGCTCATCTTGAAGCTTCATAAAGTTTTGATTGGCTTTTAACTCTGGATAAGCCTCTGTTATAGAGAACAATCTTCCTAGTGCACCTGTTATCATATTTTCATTCTCTATCTTTTCCTCTGTTGTTGTAGCACTCATATATCTGTTTCTAGCGGCTATTATTCTCTCTAGTGCTCCGCCTTCATAATCTTTATAACCTTTTACTGTCTCAACTAAATTTGGAATCAAATCATATCTTTTCTTTAAATAAGCATCGATTGTTGAAAATGCCTCTTCCACAAAGTTTCTCTCTTTTACAAGCTTATTGTAAATCCCTACTCCATAAGCTACTAATAATGCTAACAACACTAAAACAACTATTAAAATCATATAAATTCCTCCTATAAATCTTGATTACTTCTTTGTCTATTATACAATATATTGGCTAAAAATCCTCAAAAAAAGAGATGAAAGATTCTACCTTCACCTCTATTAATTATATATAAATTTTATTTATTTTTCTAACTGCTTTTTTACATAATTTGGCAGTGCAAAAGCTGCCCTTTGAATATCTGTGTTGTAGTAGTTTGTTTCTAATCCTAAAGCGTTCCATGCACTCTCATTACAATCTAAAGTTGGATCATACTTTTTAGAAGCAAATCCAAATAACCAATGCCCCGAAGCGTAAGTCGGTTGATGGAACTGATATACCTTTGCAATTGGGAAGATATTTTTTATCTTCTCATGAGCTTTTTTCATCTCGTTTGCATATCTCTCATAATAAGGTGACTCATGTTGATTTACTAAAATCCCATCCTCTTTTAAGACTCTGAAACAGTTCTTATAGAACTCAGTTGTAAACAGTCCCTCTCCAACAGATATTGGGTCTGTTGAATCAACTAGAATAAGGTCGTAAGCTTCACTTTCACACTCTTCAACAAACTTTAACCCATCGTCGAAAATCAAAGTAACTCTTTCATCCTCTAACTTATCTGAAGTGAACGGCAGATACTTTTGAGACAATCTTACAACTCTCTCATCTATCTCAACCATATCGATTTTTTCAATAGAGTTATATCTTGTAAGCTCTCTTACAGTTCCTCCATCCCCTCCACCGATAACTAAAACTTTTTTTATATTAAGGTTTGTACACATAGGTACATGAGTTATCATCTCATGATATATAAACTCATCTTTCTCTGTTATCATAACCATTCCATCTAATGTGAAAAATCTTCCATACTCATCCGATGTAAAGAAATCTATCTTTTGAAAAGGTGTCTCCTCTGAATATAGATGCTCTTTAACTTTTATAGAAAACTTTGTGTTCTCTGACCATTTTTCTGTAAACCATAAATCTAGCATATTTTACTCCTCCTCTGGTTTGAAGGTAATCTTTCCTAACTCTTTACTAGAATAGTTTCTAATTTTTTCAACCATTCCTCTAGGTACCTCTATCGATTCACTTCTATCTGACTTAAATACATCCTCTAAGAATTTAAAGGCTGTCCATGGATTTATTTTATCTCCACAAGTAAACACATCTACAGCTGCATATCCATATTCTGGCCATGTGTGTATAGCAAGGTGTGATTCAGATATAATTACAGCTCCCGATACTCCGTATGGATTAAAGTGATGAAATACCGATTCTACTATCGTAGCATTAGCTATTCTAGCTGCCTCATTCATATGTTTATCAACAAGAACAGGATCCTTTAGTATCTCCTCATCACAGTTGTAAAATTCAATTAAAATGTGTCTTCCAAGTGTTTCTAATTTCAATTTTTTCCTCCCCAATTCAGTTTCTTAACAAACTTTTTACATTATTTTAACAAAAAATTAAATTAAATTCTTAAAATATTAAACTTTTGTTTAAAAAAATATATTTAAAGTTTAATATTTTTAACTTTTACAATATGATATTAAATTTTAATGTTTTTGTCAATTGCTTTTTTTTAAAAAAGAGAATATACTGTAATTATCGATAATTTAAGGAGAGATTTGAATGGAAATCGGAAAAAAAATAAAAAGACTGAGACAAGAGAAATATCTTACTCAAGATGAGTTAGCTAGTCGTTGCGAGCTTTCAAAGGGCTTTATATCTCAGGTAGAAAGAGATTTAACATCTCCATCTATTGCAAATCTAGGAGATATTCTTGAGGGTCTTGGAACAAATTTAAAAGATTTCTTTAGTGATGATGGCGAAGAGAAAATCGTCTTTGATGAAAATGATGCATTTGAAGTTATTGACTCAAAGTTAAAGTATAAAGTTGAATGGATTATTCCAAATGCTCAAAAAAATCAGATGGAACCTATTCTTCTAACTATAGAAGAGGGTGGAAGATACAAAGAAGAGATAGCTCACGATGGTCAAGAGTTTGGATATATTCTAGAGGGAGAGATCAATATCCACTTAGGAGACAAAATTTTTAAAGCTAAAAAAGGAGAATCTTTTTACTATAGTTCTGGAAAAAATCACTATCTTTCTAATTGTGGAAAGGGTATTGCTAAAGTTTTATGGGTTTCAAATCCCCCATCATTCTAAAAGGTATAGGTCATTCTATACCTTTTTTATTTACTTAATATGAACTTTTTTACCCATTTTTCTTCATTTTTTATGAAATTCTTCATATTTTCCTGTTGCATTTTATATGCTACTATGTAACGGTGCTAGTATTACTAAAAAAGGGGGGAATACTATGAATTCTACAAATGTAAATATTTTAAAACTTTTATCGCAAGGAGATTTTTCATCAGACTCACTTGCTCTTTATGTAAATGTTGAAAAGAACTCTATTCAAAAGAATATAATACAAATAAATGAGTTCTTAAAAGACAACTCTTTTGACACTATTCAAGTGGAAAAGGGGAAATTCTCTTTAAATTTAACTAGAAAACAATGGGAAAATATATTTTCTCAGAAAGATTTTATCACATCTAATGAAATTTCAGATTATCTTTTTATAAAGTTTATACACAATCGATTTATCAACTTAGAAGTAGAAAAAGAAATTCTAAATCTTTCTAGAAGCTCTATTGTCAGATACTTTAAAGAGATAAAAATAATCTTAGATAATACAGATACAACTTATACATATCAAAGTGGAAAAGGGATCAGAGTGACATTTATCTCTGATGAATGTAAATATATATTTTGTAAAAAACTTGTCAAATTTTTTATCAATGGGGATTTTACTTTAAAAAAAGATTCTCTTTTAACAACAGTTTTAGCAGAGTATGATTTTATGAAACTTTTTGAAAAGTTATACCTAGTTTTAAAAAAGGGAGGTGTCTCGAGCACAAACTTTATTATCTCTTTTTTATCAACTCTATTTGTTTTAAATAAAACTCTTGGAGGATTTGACTTAAAAGTTTCTACTCTAAATTATAATGATTATAATGATTTGAGATCGTTTATAAGCAAAACTATGAACGACTATGATGAAGATTACCAAAATCAGCTTTTCACCTTCGTTGTAAATATTAAAAATAACCTTTCATTTTTTGAAAAAAATATTGGCAATAAAGGGAATTTGCTTGTATCAAAAATCAAAAAACGATTAAATATCACTAATTTAAACTCTAATTTAGAAACAATTCTTTTAAGAAAAATATGCATATCTTTCTTTAAATATGAGAATCAAATATTAAAAGTTAAAAATATACCTATTGGAGAATCTGATGAAAAGCTATTATCTCTTTTAGATAATATTTTGAAAGAGTTAGACTTTAAACTTTTCTTTCACGATAAAATCTCAATTGTAAGTATTTTAAAGAAAATTATGATTGAACATAATAAAGATATGGTAAAAGATGTTCTTCTGCTCTTCAATGAAGTTACAATATCTGACGACTATTACTTAAAAAATAATTTAAAAGTTAAAGCTCCTGATATAAATTTCCACATTGAACCTGGATTTCTTTATAAATTGAATACAACTATATATAACCGTAAATATAATCTAATTTTAAGTGATGAAAGTTATATCCATCAAAATGTAAAACTTTTAAACTCATATAATTATTTAAATATCTTAAACCTTGTTGATAGTCATATTTTAGAAGAGGTTTTAAAGAGTCTTAACTTATAGTTAAGACTTTTTTTGATTTGATACTTTTTTCGTGGTATAATATTCCCCGATGAAATAATAATTTTAAGGAGCGATTCAATATGAAAATAAATATCAATACAACACATATAAGAATCTGTAAATTATTAGGATATACCACATATAAAACAACAGATTTTATAGCCGAATTTTTAAAAATGAACAAGCAAAATGTTAATCTTTATATAAAACAAATTTACTCATTTATAAACTCAGAAGACTCGAAGCTCTCGATACAAAGTATGATTGATTGTATCAATAAAGATAAAAATATTTTGTCTCTATTAAAAAAAGAGCAATGTTTTACAAAAGAAAATCGAGTTCTTTATTTGATATTGATTCTTTTAAGAGATAGATATGCTAATCTAAATAACTTAGCTAATCTACTTCAAATCTCTAGAAGGGTTATTGGATGTGACTTAATTTTAGTTAAAGAAGCTTTAGCTATATATAATGTTGAAGTTAATAGTTCAAATGCAAAAGGAATATCTGTATCAGGAAGTGAGAAAAATTTAAAGTTAGCTAGTTTATCATACCTTTATAAACTATTTGTTGAGTTTGATGATCTTCCTAGTCTAATCACAAAAGATTATCTAGAGTTCTTTGATAATAAATTTCACCAAAAATTAAACACTGATATCGATACCTTTATAATAGAATATAGTTTTGATCATTTCTCTCAAAACAAAGATCTTCTAAAGGCATTTTTTATAATATATGGAAATTTAGCTGATTCTGAAAAACCTACAATAGATTCTTTAAGTTTTGAAGAGTTCAAAGTTCATTTCGGAGAAATTATTGCTACATCTAAATTAAAATCGTGCTATAACTTTTTAAAAATATCGTTTATTGGTAAAATACTCTTAAAGAATTTAAATATATTTTTAGATACTTTAAAGTTTTGTGATGGAATTTTATATCCCGAGCATGAATTTCTCTTAAAAGAGGTAAATAAAGTTAAAGCTATGGTTTTTAAAAATCTTTCTCTTACAATAACTAAAACAAATTTTTTAGAAAAATTTGTCAATAAAGTACGTTTAGCTCATCAGAAAAGTATTCTTTTAAAAGTTTGTGATTTAGAGTTCCTTCAGTTTAATCTGCCTGAAAAAGATAGATTGAATTGTGTTCAACTTTTCTTTACTCTAAGAAAAATCTATCAAAATATACAGTTTTCAAATGTTATCTTTTTATATATCTGGAGTTTTCATGAAGAGAGTTTAAGCAGTGTCAAAAATACCCTTGTGGTTTTTGATCGTATTCCTACATTTCTTTTTCCTATTATAAAAAATAGATTGCTTTTAAAAGAGAATATGAATATTCTTGATTTTATAAAGCCTTATGAGTTAGAAACTCATCTTTCAAACTCTGATGTTAACTGTGTTATAACTTTTGAAAAGTTATATTCAGATTCTAAATACCCTTTTATAAAAATTTGTAAATTACCAGTATCATAAAAAACTCCTTCATAAGAAAGGAGTTTTTTTATCTTTATAATTTTATATCTTTATAATTTTAATAAATTTAATTTTACTATATAAATCTTTTCCAATTTTTGTTGGATGAATTTTAAAAATTCTTTTGTCATCAAAAGTTTCAAACTTTTGAATAAGCTTTTCCTCTTCTAACTTTTTTAAACATAAAGAAACCGCTCCTTTTGATAAATGCATTAATTTTGTCAATTGACATAATGTTATCCCTGGAGTTTCATTTATCGTAAATAATATCTCTTCTTGAGTATAATTAATATGATACTTCTTTAATTCATTTTTTATTTCCATCTTTTTACACATAGTAACACCCCTAATATTAAAAGTTTTTGACTCTATAAAACAGGTGTATTTTTATGAATAAAAAAAACACCTACATTATGAGTTTTTCATAACTAAGTGCAACTGGCTGCCATTTTAAAGGCCCTTTAGCTTTGCGTCATAGAGTTTCCTCTACTTTGCCTATTTATCTTTCGGTATTATTATAACTCATTTAGCATATTTTTGCAACAATATTTAGCCTTAAATAGAGACAAGGTGGATTTAAACCACCTTGTCAATTGTATATATTATTAGGATTAGGCAACTTTTTTACAAATCTCTTTATAAATATAAAAAATTAATTCTGATATTAGAATTAGTTATTTATATTAATTTATAATAACATATTTGTATTTTTAATTATATAACCCATTTTTTATTTTTCTACTTGCAAATTTGATATGTATTTCGTCTTTTATTCTTCGATAAAAGTACAAAAAAGACGATTCTAAATCGAATCGCCTTTAGTCTTTAAATCTATCTTATTTTATTAATCCCATTAATCTTGGTAATGCTGTTGAAAGCTCTGGAACATAAACTACTAATAGTAACACAAATATTATTACTGCATAGTACTTTATCATCTCTTTCATAACATCTTCCATCTTTAATTTCGCTACCTTTACACCTACGAATAGCGTGTTTCCTACTGGTGGTGTTATATTTCCTATACAAAGGTTAAATACAATTATAATACCAAATTGAACTGGTGTCATTCCGAATGTTTTAACTATTGGAAGGAATATAGGTGTAAATATTAATATTGCTGGAGTTACATCCATAAAAGTTCCTACGAACAGCAGTAAAATATTCATAAGTAAAAGAATTATATATTTATTGTCTGTAATTCCTAAAATCAAGTTAGAGATTGCTTGAGGTACACCTGTGAAGGCCATTACCCACGACATAATTGTAGATACTCCAATTAGGAAAACAATTATTCCTGTCATTTTTGCACTCTCTTCAAATATAGTCACTAACTGCTTTAAATTGATACTTCTATAGAAAAGCATAGAAAGCAATAAACTATATACAACTGCAACTATCGACCCCTCTGTAGGAGTGAATATACCTTGAATAATTCCACCTATAACAATAACTATTAAAGCTAATGATGGAATTGCATCTACAAACGTCGCTAAAACTACTGCTAGCTTTGTTGATGATTTACCTTTCATTCCTCTTCCTTTAGCTAAGAAGAACGTTAAAATCATACAACCAAGTCCCCATAATACACCTGGAATATATCCAGCCATAAATAGAGCTGCAACTGACGTTCCTCCACTTACTAAAGAGTAAACTATCAGTGAGTTTGAAGGAGGAATTAATAATCCTGTTGGTGCTGTTGCTATATTTACTGTAGCACCTAATTTAGGGTCATATCCCTCTTCCTCTTCCATAGGTAGCAATATTCCACCCATAGCAGCACATGCTGCAACCGAAGACCCTGATATAGCTCCAAACATCATATTTGCAAGTATATTTGTTTGCATAAGTGATCCTGGAACTCTTCCAGTTAAAGACTGTGCAAACGCAACTAGTTTCTTAGCTATTCCACCTTGATTCATAATGTTTCCAGCTAAGATGAAGAAAGGAATCGCTATCAATGTAAAGTTAGATATTCCAGAAAATATTCTCTGAGCTCCTGTGATAAGTGTATTATCAAAAGCCAGTGATGGTAAAATAGCAAGTATAGATGAGATACCTATACTTATAGCTATTGGGAATCCTAAAATTAGTGTAACTATCAGAACACTAAACATAATTAGAGCTGTTGTTAAAACCATTCTACTTTTCCTCCTTTAAATGTTCTAAGATATCTTTTATATTTAGCAGAGAATACATACAGATGATTACTCCACAAATTGGAAGAACAGCGTATATATATCCCATAGATATTCTTAGAGCTGGAGTTGTTTGAGTCATAGTTAAAGTTGTTATTGAAGACCCTCCTCTTACTAAAACTCCTAATGAGAATAGAAATATTGCAGCTTCACTGAAAACTCCAAGTAACCCTTGAGTTTTGTGAGTTAATCTATCTATAAAGAAAACCATTCTCATATGATCTCTTTTTCCAAAGATGTACGACGCTGCTAGCATTGCCATCCATGCGAAAGAGTATGATATAAGTTCCTCTGAAACTGTACTTGGTGATCTAAAAATATATCTTGATGAGATTTGATAAGTTCCTATCACTGTCATAAACATAAATAGTGCTACACAAGCTCCTAAAATAACTCTATCTAAAACTTTTCTAGTATTACTCATTCTCTTTTCCTCCTATCATAGACTTTCCAATCTCTTGAATCTGATTGTATATAGGTTCTAATTTAGGACTAGCTACTAATACCTCTTGATGAAGTGGTAAAACTCTCTCTTGGAATGCCAACACATCAGGATGGAAGAACTGTACGTTCATCTCCTTTGCTCCTTCGATAGACTTCTCTACATATGCTCCCCAAGCTTCTCTTTGAACTTGAGATATGATTTGGAATCCTTTATCAAAAATCTCTCTCTCCTCTTTTGAAAGAGAACTTAAAAACTTTTCATTTCCTATAACAATATCTGGTACCATTTGGTGCATGTTATAAGAGTAATATTTTGCTACCTCTCCATGCTTATTACTTGTTAATGCTGGTTCATTATTTTCTGCTCCATCAATAACACTTTGCTGAAGGGCTGTATAAACCTCTCCAAACCCCATTGGAGTTGCTGATCCACCAAATAGTTGCATCATTCTAATATTAGAAGCACTTTGTTGAACTCTAATTTTCATACCTTTTAAATCATCAGGTGTAAGAATAGGTTTCTTCACTGTGTAGAAGTTTCTTGTTCCTGCATCTAGCCAAGCTACTGCCTCAAATCCTGATTTCTTTGTAGATTTAAATATAGGCTCTATAATATCTTTATTGTCCATAACAGCATGATAATGCTCTGTACTTGTAAAAAGATATGGTAAGTTAAAGATTTGATATATATTATCAAAACTCTCTAATATTGCATTACTTGCAACTGTAAAATTAATAGCCCCTGTCTGAGTTAACTCAACTGTATTTACCTGTGAACCCAATAGCTCATTTGGAAATATCTGAACGTCATACTTGTCACCTAAGTGTTCTTCGATATATTTTTCGAAGGCAAGTAGTCCTGTATTTGTTGGATAATCTGCAGCTTGGTTATGGGAAATTCTTATGATCTCTTTTGCATCTCCTTTATTGCAAGATGTGAAAAGAGCTGCCATAGCAAGTACTATAGTCCCCGTTAAAACCTTTTTCATTACTTTCATCTTTCTAAACTCCCTTTACTTTAAATTACTTTGATTCTAGATACTTGTGTAAAGTGTTTCTAACAGCATCCTCCCCAGATAACATTTCCACAAAGTAATTCTCTATTAATTCTGAAAGACCAACCTCTTCTAAATTTACTCCAAATATTCTTTCATTTGTAAGTACATTCTTCAGTTGTCCAGTATAAGTTTCTGGTTTTCCAAACTCGATTCCACTTAATTCGTTCTTAAGCATCTCTAACATTGGATCGCTACTAATTGATCTTTCTAATCCTTTATCATCTACCCCTAAAAGATATCTAAACCATCCAGCTAAAACTAGCGGAATATATTTTAATGATTTAACATCTAAAGTTTCATCAGCCATATATGACTTTATAGTCTCTCCAAATCTGATAGCTATCTTTTGAGAAGTATCTGTAGCTATTCTTTCTGGTTGATCTGGAATATATGGATTTAAGAATCTTTCATTTATAACCTCATCTATGAAGGCTTTTGGATCAATTATCCCTGGGCTTTCAACAACTGGTAAAGCTTCGTTATAACCAACCTCTTTTATTAATCTATTTAAATCTTCATCACTTGCAGTATCATAGATTGATTTCTTATTTAGAATACATCCAAATATTGCTAGTGTTGTATGCAATGGATTTAAACAAGTTGTAACTTTCATTTTCTCTGTCTTTTCAACAGTTTCTCTATCTGTTAAAAATACTCCTGCTTCTTCTAACTTTGGTCTTCCGTTAGGGAATTTATCCTCAACTATGAAATACTCAGGAATCTCTGCATTAACAAAAGGAGCTACGAAACTATTTCTATTTGTGATAACTGGTGACATATCTTCAAACCCTAAGTTCTCAAGAGCTACTTTTACCTCTTCAGCTGGTCTTGGAGTTATCTTATCTATCATCGTTACAGGATAAGCAACTTTAGATTCATCTTTTAAGTAAGTTAAGAACTCAGTCTCAACTCCACCGTTAGTGTTCCAAGCTGAAGCTATCTCTAAAACAGCCGCTCTTATCTTGTCCCCATTTCCAGAACAGTTATCCATACTAACTAAACTTATTGGAGCTCCATTAGTTTTGAATCTTGAATAAAGTAATCTTGTAATTAAAGTCATCACATGTTTTGGAGAGTGGTACCCATTTTTAAAATCTTCTAAAATAACACCGAAGTAGTTTCCAGCTGGATCCTTTAAGTTATATCCTTTTTCAGTTATTGTGAAACTTACCATTTGTAATGATGGATTGCTTACAATAGCCTCTAAAGCTGAGAAGTTTTCAGTTGTAGCTTCTATTGACTCTACTATACTTCCTAAAATCTCATTTTTGAAATCTCCATTTTTATTTAACGTCGTTAAGATAGTTAAGTTATCAAATGGTGTATAAGCTTTTTCAATAATCTCAGTATCAAAGCTTTCTGCTACAATAATCCCTGTGTTCTCTAGATTTTTCTCAATTAAAACTTGTGCTACTTTCCCCATGTATGCTCTAAAGATATTTCCAGCACCAAAGTGTAACCACTTTGGCGTTTTTAATGTTGCTTCTTTTACTTTTTCAATATCATATTTTGGTACGATTACCCCTAATGAACCATCTATGTTTTTTATATCCTTTAAGTTTAATTTCATGTCCTATCTCCTTTTGTTAATAAATGTTACTTTAACTTAGAAAGAGTTTCCCAGATTCCAGTGATATAACTTGCTCCAAGAGCTCTGTCATATAATCCGTATCCTGGTTTCCCTGTTTCTCCCCAAATCATTCTTCCGTGATCTGGTCTTAAATATCCTGTAAAGTTATTTTTATGAAGTGCTGCTATAATATCAACGATATCTAACGATCCACATCCTGAGTAGTGAGCTGACTCTTCAAAACTTACACCATCTTCAAGAAGCTTTACGTTTCTTACGTGAATAAAGTGGATTCTTCCCATTGCACTGTACTTATCTACTAATTTCTCCATATTGTTGAAGTTAGCACATCCTAAAGACCCTGTACAAAGAGTTAATCCGTTGTTTTTGCTATCTACGATATTTAATAATCTATCGATACTTTCCTCACAAGTTATGATTCTTGGAAGACCGAAGATTGGCCAAGGTGGATCATCCGGGTGAATACCCATATCTACATCCGCTTCCTCAGCAACTGGAATAATCTCTTTTAAGAAGTACTCTAAATTAGCCCATAACCCCTCTGCTCCAATACTCTTATATCCAGCAAATAGCTCAGCTAACTGCTCTTTTGTGTAACTTGAATCCCATCCTGGTAAAGATAGGTTACTGTTTAATGGATCTAATGCATCAACTTGGTCCTTGTAATAAACAAGAGTTGTTGATCCATCCTCTAACTCTTTATCTAACTGTGATCTAGTCCAGTCAAACACTGGCATGAAGTTGTAGCATATAACTTTAACTCCAGCAGCTCCTAAATTTCTTATGTTTTGCTTGTAGTTTTCGATTAACTCATCTCTTCTTCCGATACCTAATTTGATATCCTCATGAACAGGCACACTCTCTATAACATCAAACTTTAATCCAGCTTTCTCAACTGTTTCCTTTAAAGCTAATATTTTCTCCATTGGCCAAACCTCTCCAACTGGAACGTCGTATATAGCTGTTACGATGCTATCCATTGTAGGGATTTGCTTTATGTATTCCAGTTTAACTGGATCGTTTTCTCCATACCATCTAAATGATAATTTCACTTTTGCCTCCTTAAAATATCTATATATTAATTAAATTTCTAACTTAAAATAGTTCTTTGCATTGATGAAGCATATCTCTTCAATCATAGCTTTTAAAATCTCCTCATCATATGGAACCTCTCCATCCTCTACCCAAGTTCCTACAAGGTTACAAAGTATTCTTCTGAAGTACTCATGTCTTGTATAAGATAGGAAGCTTCTTGAGTCTGTTAACATCCCTACGAATCTTCTTAAAAGTCCAAGTTGAGATAGAGCTGTCATTTGACGAATCATTCCATCCTTTTGATCATTAAACCACCATCCAGATCCAAATTGAATCTTTCCTGGAGTATCACTGTTTTGGAAGTTTCCAATCATCGTTCCAAGAACTTCATTGTCCTTTGGATTTAAACAGTAAAGGATTGTTTTTGGAAGTTCTCCATTTACATCTAAGCTATTTAATAACTTTGATAGTACCTCTCCGTAGTTATTATCCGCTATTGAATCAAAACCAACGTCTGCTCCTAATCTCTTAAACATTCTTTCGTTATTGTTTCTAAGAGCACCCATATGTAGTTGCATTCCTAAATCATTTTTGTAGTAGATCTTTCCAAGAGCTAGGAATATCTCTGTTTTATAGATATCTGCTTCCTCTTTCGTCAGCTTTTCATCTGCTAATCTCTTCTTGAAAATCTCTTCAATTTTATTTTCACTATCTCTAGTGAAGAATGGTGCTTCTAAGCTGTGGTCTGTAACTAGACATCCGTTAGCTTTGAAATACTCTACTCTAGTTTCTAGTACTGCTACTAACTTCTCAAAAGTTTCTATCCTCTCTTCTGATACTTTTTCTAAATTCTTAAGCCAGATTAGGTAATCCTCTTTCTCTAAGTAGATAGCCTTATCAGGTCTAAACGTTGGAAGAACTTTAACTTTGAAGTTCTCATCTTTTAAAATCTCTTGGTGGTACTCTAATGTATCGATTGGATCATCAGTTGTACAAAGAGCTTTTACATTTGATCTTTCAATAAGTTTTTTAGCTCTGAAATCCTCTGTTTTTAAAAGTTCGTTTGCTTTATTCCAGATAACCTCTGCTGTCTTTCTATTTAAAACTTCCTCTATTCCGAAGTATCTTTTCAACTCTAAATGTGACCAGTGGAAAAGTGGATTTCCGTAAGCATACTCCATCGTCTCTGCAAAAGCTAAGAACTTCTCAAAGTCAGTTGCATCTCCTGTTATATACTTTTCATCGATTCCGTTACTTCTCATAGCTCTCCACTTATAGTGGTCTCCGTATAACCAGATTTGAGTTATATTTTCATAGCTTTTATTCTCTGCTATCTCCTTTGGATTAAGGTGACAGTGATAATCGAATATTGGCATTTTTTCTGCATATTCATATAACTTTTTACTAACATCGCTTTTTAATAAAAAGTCTGAGTCCATAAATTTTCTCATAGGAAACTCCTTCAAACATTTTGTATTAGTTGTATGCAAGTATGATAACTAGTTTTTTTTATTTTGTCAACAAAAATTTTCGTTCTATTTTAGAACTTTAGCGTTCGTTTTAAAATAAAAAACACCTGAAAACTCAGATTTTTCAATCGAATTTCAGGTGTCTTTAATTATTTATTTTTTTAAATTTTTATTTATCACAGAAATATTCTGGATATTTCTGCTCATATTTTTTTATCATATCTTTATAGTTTAAAAGATGCTTTTCAACTGAGCTCTCTATTTTCTCTATATTTTTTGATTTTATTAATTCTACTAACTCTATATGCTGATCTAAAGTTGCTTTAATATTTGTTTTTTCTAAAGCATCTAAAAGTCTAAGTCTATCGTAGTGTGTCGAAAGTCTTTTTATAGCTTTCCAGCTATTCTTTTTATTGTAGTGATCGAAAAGAATGTAGTGAAACTCATTATCTAAAGTAAAGAACTCATGTAAATCCTCATTAAAATTTAAAACTATCTTTTGATACTCTATGTTTTTCTCTAACTTACTAATCAATTCATCAACATTATCCTCATTTTCATCTTGGCAAGCCATCTTCAAAATTCTGCTCTCACATGTCTCTCTTACAAATATCGCCTCACCAACTAAGTTCAAATTAATTTTTGATACAAACGAACCTTTTTGTGGAAAAACTTCTAAAAGCTTCTCCTCTATCAATTGAACTATCGCTTCTCTAAGTGGTGTTCTACTTACATTTAAAACCTTACTTAACTCTATCTCTCCTATAGACTCTCCAGGTTTTAAGTTTAAAGTCATTATGTTTTCTCTAAGGACTCTATATATATACTGCCTAGTGTTCTCCTTTGATTTTTTTATAACTCCTTCTAATGCCATTTTTCTTTCTCCCGTCATCTATATATTTTCCTAATATTATAACAGGAATCCGTGATGTATGCTAGTCATATAATAAATTAATTAACCTTGTGAATAATTCCACAGATGAAATAAATTTTTTTGACTTACCGAGATTCTAAAGTTATAATGTTAGAAGAAGTATATTAAGGGGGGATGCTGAATGAATAACACAGCTGCTAATATTTTAAAGATTCTATCTCAAAGTGAGATGTCAATAGAAGATATGCACCTGTATTTAAAAGTAGAAAAGAGTTCAATTTTAAAAACCATTACTCAAATCAATGACTTTTTAGCTTCACTTAACTTACCAACTATAGTAAAGATAGATGACGCTTTTAATCTCGTCTTATCTAAAGATGAGTGGAAAACTTTATTTAAAAACTTCAATGTTTTAACATCCGAAGAAAAAATTGATTATCTTTATATAAAGTTTATTTCACATGGTTTCTTAAATTTAGAGAAAGAAACAGAAATTTTAGATATTTCTAGAAGCACTATCCTTAGATGTTTTCAAAGTGTTAAAGATACATTTGCTAAAAATGGTTCTAAATATGAATATCTACATGGGAAAGGTTTATCTATAACTGAATTGAGTGAACTTGATAAACATCTATTTTATAAAAAAGTTATGAAACTTTTTATTGAAGAGGATATTCTTGTTCCACCACTTAAAGCTCTGTTGAAAAGTATTAAGAAATTCGATACTAAAGTTAGGCTAAGTCAACTATATCCTATATTAAGGTTCTCTAAGATTTCTATAAACTATTTCCTATTATCATTTATATGTTCTTTAGAGGTCTGTACAGACCTATTTGATGGTTTAAATTTTCAAAAGGAAAAGTATCGAGATACATCTGAGTTCAAAAATCTTATGTCTCTTATAAACAAATATGGTAAAGATTTTACACCTAAATATAAAGAGGAGTTAGCATTTTTTCTAAGTGCTTTAAATAGTAATGACAATATTTTAGAGGATAGCCTAAGAGATAAAACACTAAACTTTATGAAAGATTTAAAAGAGCAGTTTGGAATTAAATTCTTAAATCCTGATTTGGAAAAAATGCTCTTTAGTAAGCTTTATCTTTCTTTCTTTAAATTTGAAAATAAAATCTTAAAACTAAAAAGTGTGAAATTTGATAAAACACAAAAAATTATTTTACATAAATTAGAAACTATACTTTCTGATCACTCTTGTGATTTATATCTAATAGATAAGTTTTCTATTATTTTTGTTCTTCGAAGAGCATTGATAGAGGAAAATTTTACAAATATAAAAAATGTACTGCTTCTTTTTAATGAAGTGAGTGCAAGTGACCACAATGTATTCAAAAAAACATTAACAAAATTAGTTCCACATGTAAATTTCGAACTTGAAGCAACTTTTTTCCATAAAAAAAATATTATAACAAAGTATGAGAAGTATGACCTTATTATAAGTGATGAAAAGATTAACTCTGATGTTATAGTTATTGACTTTTACAACAGTTCTAAGGTTCATGACATTATAGAAAAAAGAGCTTTCGAAATCGGAGCCAATAAACTTAACACTATTAATACAACTACAAAATATTTATAAAAAAAAACTCCTTAAAAATCTAAGGAGTTTTTTTATTTAGCTTTTTTAGTCTACAACTTTTTACTTCAGTAACTCTATCTCTTCTATACTTAATCCTGTTATACCTGATATTATTTCAGAGCTCAATCCATTTTGAAGAGCATTTTTAGCTATCTCTAATTTCGCCAGTTTTTCACCCTTTGCTACACCTTTATCCTCAGCTTCTAAAAGAGCATTCATTCTTTCACTCATAGCGTTTTGACGTAATCTATAGTACTCTGCTTCTTTCGGGTCTCTACTCATTCTTGCTAGTTCTATTTTAGCTTCATGAAGCTCTACTACACTACTCTCTAACTCTATTATTTTTTCATCATTTGGGTCATTTATAAATCCTGTCCAAACACTCAAAAGATCATCTGGATTTATCTCCTTCATTTTAGGCAACTCTATAAAATGAAGCTCTATAACATCTGTTAATACATCATTATTTTTATCATTTTTCAAAACATATTTATTGTGGTAATTTTCCTCTGGCAATAAATTAAAATCCAACACATTTACACACACTGTTCTTGGAAGTTCACTATATCTACTCTTTCCACCGTACTCTCCTGAAAAAGCTTTCGACCAATAGTACAGACTACGTTTTATCATATTTTTCTCATCGGCTCTTTGCATCTCAATATTTATTATCTCACCTTTATCTGTTTTAGCTAAAACATCTAACCTTGAAAAGCTATCCTCTATATACTCTTTTGTCAATTCACTATTTTTTATTTGAACACTCACTATAGGACTCTCTGGCTTAATACAAGCATTCAAAAAAGATATCAATATTTTTGGATGCTTCTCTGATCCAAACAAATTCTTAAATATATAATCCACCTTCGGTTTGAATAAAACTGTACACATACTATCACATCCTTTTTTTATATATTATATCATATTCTAAAAATCTCATCAAAAAAATGAGAGTCATTATCTGGCTCTCATTTTTCATACTTCAATCTAGTTTACATTATATTTCTTTTTTAACTCTTCAATCTTCCCATCTTTTATAAGCTCTAATAGAGCTGTATTTATCTTATCGTAATCCTTATCATTTTTAGATAAAGCAATAGCTTTTGGCTCCCCCTCCAAAACACCAACTAAAGATAGTTCCGAGTTATTATTTACATATTCATAAGCCACACTTTCATCTAAAACAATCCCATCTATCTGACCATTTTTTAAGGCCAATAGTGCTGAAGTATTATTTTGATATGGAACTACTGTTGTTCCTGCTATCGATTTTGCTGTCGCTTCTTTTGTTGTTCCTAGTTCTGCTCCATACTTTTTATTTTCCAAATCGTCCATACCCTTAATTGGAGCTACTGTATTTGTTATAATTGCTACATTTGATGTCAAATACGGTGCTGTGAATTGAACCATCTTAGCTCTTTCAGGAGTTATACTCAGCCCAGCTATAACAATATCTATCTTTCCTGTTTGAAGTGCAGATATAAGCCCTCCAAACTCCATGTTTGCCCATTTATACTGATAACCTAACTTTTGAAATATAGCCTCAATTATATCTGGATCCAATCCTGATATTTTTCCATTTTCAAGATATTCAAATGGTGGATATTCTGCATTCGTTCCTATCACAAAAACTCTATCACTCTTTGCAGATTCCTTCTTGCTTCCACAACTAAACATAATAATTCCAATCAATAATAAAAAAATCCCCTTCATAACCTTTTTCATTTTCCGAACCGCCCCCTCAACAAATGTTTAGAAAATGATAATCATTTTCTGCAATTTTGTCAATCTTTTTTTCATTTTTATTTTTTAAAAAAATATTTTTTTAATTTTTCTTTTACATATGCTTCGTTTTATGATATAACTATTTAAATTTTAATTTTATTTTTTGGGGAGGTAAGATTCATGATTTTAACAGATGTGTATATGGAAACTTCTATTTGGAAGAGCCTTAGTGAAGAGATTGAAAATTATAAAAATATTTTAATTGTCCATGGTGACAAATCTTTACTCGCGATTAAAGATGATTTTTTCAAAGTTTTAGAAAATAAAAATTTTCACTTTGTTCACTACGGAGATGAGTGTTGTCATGACATTATAGACTCCATCTTAAACAATCTAAAAGAGAACACCTACGATCTTATCATCGGAGTTGGTGGTGGAAAATCCATCGATGCCTCAAAAGTTTTAATGGATAAGTTAAACATCCCACTTTTCACGGTTCCAACTATAGCATCTACTTGTGCTGCGGTTTCATATATCTCTGTTATGTATAATGAAAAACATGTATTCGAAGAGCTATACTTCTTGAAAAGACCCACACATAAGACATTTATAAATCTTGAAACCATATTAACAGCTCCTAAAAGATATCTTTGGGCTGGTATTGGCGACACTCTTGCTAAGTACTACGAGATGAATATGAAAGCCGAAGGTGAAAGACTTAACTTCAATACAACTATGGGAGAAAAGCTATCTCACCTTTGCAAAGAATCTATGATTAACTACGGTTCCTCAGCTCTTCTAGCCACAGAGGTCACTGAAGATTTTAAAGAGGTAGCAGGAGTTATCTTAGTAACTACAGGGATGGTTTCAAATCTTATCGATTTTAAATATAATGGAGCTTTAGCTCACTCAATCTTTGATTCTCTAACTCAGATTAAAAGAGTTGAAAAAGAGCATCTTCACGGCGAAGTCGTAGCTTTTGGAATTTTAGTTCAACTAGAGCTTGAGAAAAAATTTGAAGAGTTGGAAAAACTAAAAACTTTCTACGAAAAAATTAAACTTCCAACTAAGTTAAATGAGATAGTTATAAAAGAGGAGTATCTAAAGAAAAAAGATGCTGTTATAGATAAAATTTTAGATTCAGCTGCGTACTCTGATATACCTTTAAATTTCACTAGAGATGAGTTTCTAGCAGTTTTAGAAAAAAATATATAGGGGGCAAATGTGAACGGAAATAAATTTTTAGCAAAAAGATTTCAAAATAAACAGGAAACTACTTTTAAATCTATAGATGGTCCTGAAAAAGATAAAATTATCAACTTAGGAATTGGAGATTTAGATATCCATACCCATGAAATCGTTATAAATGCAGCTTTTAAAGATACTTTAAATGGTCATACTCACTACACAGACCCTCTTGGAGATTTAGAGCTTAGAAACGAGATTATAAAATATCATAAAGATGAATTCACTAACTACAATATATCTCAGGATGAGATTATCGTTTTATCGGGAGCGTGTCACGGAATGTATCTAGCTCTTGGGGCTACTTTAAACCCCGGAGATGAAGTTATTGTTTTAGCTCCATTCTTCCCTGTATATATCGACCAAATTGAAGAGGCTAAAGGCGTTCCTGTTATTGTTCATAGCACTATTGAAAATGGCTATCAGATAGTTAAAGCTGATTTAGAAAAAGCTATCACTCCTAAAACAAAAGGTATTATTATAAATACTCCTTCAAATCCAACTGGAGTTTGTTACTCTAAAAAAAGTTTAGAGATTGTCGCCGAGCTTGCTAAAAAATATGATTTTTTAGTTTATGCTGATGATATCTATGATTTTTATGATTACTCTAACTCATTTGTTCCGATTGCTAGCTTAGAAGGAATGAGTGAAAGGACAATCTCTATCTGTAGCTTCTCTAAAAACTTTGCTATGACAGGATGGAGAGTTGGGTATAATGTTGGTCCTAGTGCTATTATAGATACAATTAGAAAATTAAATGAGGTTATTGTTTACAGTGCATCCTCTGTTTCACAAAGAGCTGCCCTTGCTGCCCTTCAAAATAGAGAGCTTATCAAAGAAAGCATTGTGCCTCTATATCGAGATAGAGTTCAATACTCACTAGATAGAATCAATAATATTAAAAATCTAAAAGCTTTCGCTCCACAAGGTGGTATCTATATATTTGTAGATATTTCAGAAACCGAGATGAACTCAGTAGAGTACTCTGATTATCTTTTTGAAAATCTAGGAATCAAGGTTATCCCTGGTAAACCATTTGGTGATGATAAAGCAATTAGAATAGCTTGTTCAAACCCGTTAGAAACTTTAAAAGAAGCCTTTGATCGTATAGAATCTATCTCTTAATCTATTTGAAAAACGATACCTTTTTTGAGTAATAAATTTCAAAGTGCTGATTCTTGATTTCTATGGTATAATTGCACAATAAATTTATATATCCTCGGGAGGGAAAATTATGAAAAAAATTATTTTTAGCATTTTAGCACTTTCTTTAGCTACTACTGCTATGGCAAACGATAAAGTTGGAGTTGGATTAGGAGCTGGAGTTTCTAACAGCATCTACAAAGGAGCCGACGACAATGCTTACCCTGTGCCACTTTTAGATATTAACTACGGTAACTTCTATGCAAAAGGTATCACAGTTGGATATACTTTCTTTAGAGGAGAGGACCTATCTTTATCAGCTTACTTAGATCCTATGGCTGGATTTGGTATTGACGCTGAAGATATGGGAGCTGGATACAGAAATATCGATGATAGAGACACTCAAGCTATGGTTGGATTAAGAGCTGACCTTAACACAGGAATCGCTGATATCAGAACTGGAGCAACTGTACAATTTGGTGAGCACGGTTCAGAAGCTAAAATCAGTGCATTTAGAGCATACTCATTGGGTGAGAAGTTAGTTTTAGTTCCAAGTATCCATATGAAAGGATTCTCTGGAGACTTCACTGATTACTACTTCGGTGTTACAGCTGAAGAAGCTGCTAGACAAAATGCTATAAAATCTGAATACAAAGCTGATACAGCTTTCTCTTACGGAGCAAACTTAACAGCTGAATATAGAGTAAACGAAAAACTTTCTCTTATCGGAATCGTAGGAGTTGAAAAATTCTCTAACGAAATCACTGATTCACCAATCGTCGATGACGAAGCTATCGTTTTAGCAAGTGTTGGAGCTAAGTATTTCTTCTAATCTTTAAACTTTAAATAAACAAATACGATAAAAGGGTGTCACAATTTTATGTGGCACCCTTTCTATTTTAAGTTTTGTACTATTCAACTTTACTATATTTTTCTAAATATGCCAGAATTTTCTTTTTCACCCTTTGAATAGCATTATCTATTTTCTTAGGTGACTCATTTAATAACTCTGCAATCTCAGTATATCTATACTGCTTACATATGTAGTAAAATACCTTTTTCTCTAAAGGAGTTAGACTTTCATTTAGAAATTCTCCCAATAAGTTTACCATCTCTTTTCCTATCAGTATATCCTCTGGTGAATAGTAGCTTAATGAAGGTTTTGAGTACTGTGCTAAATCATCTAAATTTACATCTTTATCCCCAATTATTGATGTATTCAACTTCAAGTTCTTATTTGAGTTTGATGATTTCACTGCTGTAATAATCTGTCTTTTTATACACAGATTTGCAAAAGTACTAAAACACACCTCTCTACTTTGGTCATATGATTTTATCGCCTTTAATAGACCAATATACCCCTCTTGTAATAAATCATCTACATCTCCACCTTTTATAAAAAGGTTTCTGCTGTTTCTCAAAATATCACTCTTATATCTCAAGAAAACTTTCTCCATAGCTTCATTATCACCACTTTTTGCTAACATTACATCTCTTTCATCCATAGTCTTGCCCCCTTAACTATAAAAACGACTAAAAAACATGAGTTTCCTCATCCAACAAGATGCCAAAATAATAAAAAAAATTTTTCATTATGCACCTATATTAACACATACTTTTTTTATTTTGAACATTCCAATTTTTCTTTTTTTTCAATATTTTTTGAAATACATCATTTTTTTTCAATATTTTTGATAATATATTTTCAAATAGTTATTATATAAAAAATTAATTTGACGCAGTACTTTATTTTTGATACTATAGTTCTAATTATTTAAAAACTATAAGGGGGCGTTATATGAAAAAATTATTGAATTTTCTTTTATTAGTTGTACTTTTTGTTGGTTGTGGGAAAGAAAAAGAGGTTGAAAAAACTACAACAGCTGTTTCTACACCGAATAAACTTATCTATACACAAAGTAGTGAATCTGTAACTCTTCATCCTCATGAAGCTACAGATGTTTATTCAAGAAGAATTATATCTAATATCTTTGATAGATTAATTGAAACTGATGAATCTTTAAACATAGTGCCTGGTCTAGCTGAAAGTTGGGAGCAAATCTCTCCTACAGAGCTAAAGTTCAATTTAAGAAAAGGGGTTAAATTCCAAAACGGAGATGAACTTACATCTGAAGATGTTAAATACACTCTTGAAAATGCTAAGAAATCTGCAAAAGTTGGAACTTTATATTCAGCTATTGAAACTGTGGAAACTCCAGATAAATATACAGCTATTGTTAAAACAAATGGTCCTTCTGGTTCACTAATTCACCACTTAACTCATATAACAGCATCTATTTTAAATAAAAAATATTACGAAAATACAAAGGATACTAACCACTCACCTATGGGAACTGGAGCTTACTCGCTACTTGAGTGGAAACCTGGATCATATATGACTTTAAAAAGAAATGACGACTATTTCAGAGGAAAGCCAGCTATCGAAATTATCGAAGTTAGAGCTATTCCAGAGGAAAACAGTAGAGTTATCGCAGTTGAAACTGGAGAACACCACATAACTGGAGATATCGACTCTATCGGAAGAAAAATCCTTGGAAATAGAGAGGATGTTAGAGTTGAAGAGATTAGCTCTCTTGGAGTTGGATACCTTGGACTTAACACATCAAAAGGAGCTCTTCAAGATAAAAGAGTTAGACAAGCTATCGCTATGGGAATCAATAGAGACCTTATGATTGAAGCTGTTTTAGATGGTGCTGTTGAAAAGGCTAACAGTATCTTAGGACCTGGAGTTGTTGGATACTCAAAAGATACAAAACCTTTTGAATACAACCCTGAAGAAGCTAAAAAACTTTTAGCTGAATCTGGTCACCAAAACTTAGAGCTAATTCTTGCTACAAGTAACAATGAACTTAGAAAACAGATGGCCGAAATTATCCAAGCTCAACTTAAAGATATCGGTATCAATGTTAAAATAGAGATTCTTGAATGGGCAGCTTTCTTAAATGCAACTGCGACTGGAAAGTGTGATCTATTTATGCTTGGTTGGTCTAATTCATCTGGAGATGCTGACTACGGAATGGGTTCTATGCTTCATAGCTCTATGATGGGGTCATCTGGAAACAGAAGTTTCTTTGATAACGCTGAATTCGATGCTCTTTTAAATGCTGGAAAAGTTGAACTTGACCCTGTGAAAAGAGCTGCAATTTATAGAGACGCTCAAGATATTATGAACGAAGAGGTACCTATTCTTCCAATCTACTTCATGCCTGCAAGTGCTGGAATTAGAAAAGAGGTTAAAGGTTTCGTTCAATCACCTATAAACAATCCAACTTTCTATAAACTGTCATTCTAGATAACACTTAACAAACCTATTCAAACATTCAAAATGGAGAGATAACCCTCTCCATTTTTTATTTTTTTAAATCTTGACTCTCAACTTACTTTATAGTTTATAATTCACTATTGTGAAATATAAAATTTATGAAGGAGATGCTATGAAAAAATATCTATTGCTATTTTTTGCTATCAGTATCGCCTCTTTTTCTAAAGAGTTATCTCTTCAAGAATCTATTGATTTAGCTAAGAGAAATAACAGACAGCTGAAAGAGAAAGAGATAAGCGTACAACAAAAAAAGTTAAATGAAAATGTAAAAATCAAAAATGCTCTACCCTCTGTTAGGGCTCAAGGAACATACTCTGACTACCAAAATTCTAACAATGAAAATGGAGTATTCCAAAACGGAGTTTACGTATCACAATCTATTTTCAGCGGTGGTGAGATATTTTATAACGCTAAGGCAGGTAAAGTTTTAAGAGAGTTTGAAGAGAGTGACTACAACTCTCAAAGCATAAATCTAACTCTTAAAGTTATAGAGTCTTATATCACTACTCTTCAATTGAAAAAAAGCTTAGCGGTATATGAAGCCTCTCAAAAGGAGAAAAGCGAAGAGTTAAACAAGCTACAAGAGTTCTATAAACTTAGCCTTATAGATAAAAGTGAACTTTTAAAAGTAGAAACATCACTTTACAGCACTCAAACCTCTATTATAAAGGTAAAAAACAGTATAACAACTGAGGAGTTAAATCTTAAAAACCTTTTGGGTCTAAATATGAATGAAGAGATTACACTAAAAGAGATGGAGATTACTAACTTTAATACCGATGATATCAATTTAGCTCAAGATATTGAATCAGCTATGAACAACAGTACTTTAGCACAGAAATTAGATAAAAATATCACTATAAGTGAGTATAATGCTAAAAGTAGTAGAAGTACATTTTTACCTAAAGTTAATTTAGAATACGGCTACGAATCTTTAGAGGATAGTAGTTACTCTAGAGCTAATGAAAACGACTGGCAATGGAAAGTTGGTGTCACAGTGAAGTGGGATATCTTCAACTTTGGAAGCGGAATGGATTCATATAAAGAAAGCACTTTAGAAGTTGATAAGATGAGACTTTCTAAAATAGATTCATTGGAAACTCTTAAAAAAGAGATTACAACAGCTTATCTAGATTTGAATATGTCTAGAGAGACTATCAAAACAAATGAGAAAGCTCTGCTAACAGCTTTAGAAACATACAACATAGATAAAGAGAAGTTCAACAATAGAATCATAGATTCTGTTGATTTCCTAAAAACAGAAGCGGATTTAAGAGATGCACAAATCACTCATATAAACTCTCAGCTGAATTACTTTATCTACTACCAACAATACTTATCACTATTAAAATAGGAGGCTTCAATGAAAAAAATATTAGGTTCACTACTTCTAGCTTTAGCTTTAGTTGGATGTGGAGGCGATAAAAAAACTGCAGTTACTACACCTGAAGTTATAAAAGATGTAAAATTAAACGAATTAAAAACTACTACTATAAAAACTACAAAAATATATAACGGTGATATCAAACCTAAAATGGAGGTTAAAGTTATAACTCCAAGTGGTGGATATGTAAAAGATATAAAATTCAAAAATGGAGATGCGGTTTCAGTTGGAACTACAATTTTAACGCTGACAGATGCTAACACAGAAGCAAGTTACTACGAAACTGAGGGAACTCTTATAAAAGCTAAATCAAGCTACAATATGAATAAAACATCGTACGATAAATATAAAACTCTTTTCGAGAAAAACCTTATCTCTGAAGAGCTATACTTAGAATCTAAAAACAAAATGGAAAACAGCTTAGGTGAACTTAAAATAGCTGAGGCTTCTTTCATTAGAGCTAACGACAACTTCAAAAGACTTTTCGTTACATCTAATATAAACGGAGTTGTTACTGATTTAAACGCTAAAAAAAATGAGAAGATAAATTCTGGAGCTGATGTTCTGACTATCGTTCAAAACGACGAGATGGAGATTGTTATAGCTGTAAGCCCTGAGGATATCGGTGGTATATATAAAGGTAAAGAGGCAAAAGTTACTGTTTCTGCAGCTAATAAAACTATAATCGGTTCTGTGAGCGAAATCAATTTTTCAGCTAACACTGACACAAAGAGATTTGAAGTAAAAATCACTCTTCCGAATGAAGATAAAGCCCTTTTAAAAGGTATGTATGGAAAAGTTGAGATGGTTGGTGCTGAAGTAAATGGTCTTTTCGTGCCAAAAGAAGCTGTTATGATAAAGGACCTTTACTCATACGTAGGTATTGTTAGAGACGGAGTTGTTTCTATATATAAGGTTAACCGTGGAGTTTCAGAAGGAAATTTACAAGAGATTTTCTTCGACGATTTCAAAAATGGAGATCAGATTGTTGTTCAAGGTCAATACCTTCTAAATAACAACGACAAAGTGAGGGAGATTTAGTATGAGAATACTTTCAGAATTTTCCATTAAAAAACCAGCAACAGCAACTATGGTAGTTATCTCAATGATATTCTTCGGGCTTTTAGGGCTTTCGAAGATGCCTATTGAGATGATGCCAAATACAGCTAACCCTACTGTTAGGGTTACTATCGAGTGGAAGGGTGCCACTCCTGAAGATGTCGATAAGATGATTACAAAAAAAGTTGAGGATATTCTTCCAAACGTTGATGGTATCACAGAGTATTCATCAACTTCAAGCTCTGAAACATCTAAAATCAATGTTAAATTTAAATATGGTACTGATATTGAAACAAAGATAACTCTTATTCAAAATGAGATCAACCAGATTAAGAGTAAGTTGCCATCGGATATAGAGGAACCATCTATCAGAGAGCAATCTATGGGTTCTATACCAGCTGCTGTTTTAACTATGTCTGGTGGAGACCCGATGGAAGTTAGAACTTACGCTGAGAACTCTTTAAAACCTCTTCTTGAAAGAATCGAAGGTGTTTCTCAAATTATCATCTTCGGAGGAAAAGAACAGCAAGTTTTAGTTGAAATCGATCCTGAAAAACTTGAAAATTATAATCTGAATGTTATGCAAGTTTCTGATATAATCTCTAAAGCTAGTACTACTATCTCTGGTGGACAAGTGAAAGAGGGAGAGAAAGAGTTTTATATCAAAGTTCAAGGTGAACTTAAAAGCCCTGATGAGATTGCAAATGTAATTTTAAGAAATAGTAACGGTCACCTTTTAAGATTAAAAGATGTAGCCGATGTTAGAATAGATACAAAAGACCCTACAAACATCTTCCGTAAAAATAGAGAGGATGGACTTGTAATCGTTGTTGCTAAAACAGACGAGGGAAATGCAATCGAGATTGTAGAATCTGTGAATAAGGTTTTAAACAGTGTTAAAAACTCTGTACCTTTAAACTCACATCTAGATTATGATTTCGATTCAACAGTTATCATCATGAACTCTATAAACAACGTAAAAGAAACTGGATTTATAGGTCTAGCTTTAGCTTCTATAATTCTATATATCTTCCTGAAAAGTATATCTGCAACTATCGTTATCGCAGTTGCTATACCTATATCTATCATATTTACATTCTTCCTACTAAATGCTCAAGGCTTAACATTAAACCTTGTATCACTTATGGGATTATCTTTAGGGATAGGAATGCTTGTGGATAACTCGGTTGTTGTGCTAGATAATATCTATAGACATATGACTGAGCTTGGAAAAGGTAAAGTTGAAGCGGCGATGGATGGAGCTGCTGAGATGGGACTACCTGTTTTAGCTTCTACTCTTACAACTGTGTCTGTATTTTTACCAATTGTATTCCAAGAGGGAATGGCTAAAGAGCAGTTTAAAGATCTATCTTACTCTATCTCTTACTCGCTACTTGCATCCCTTATTGTTGCCCTAGTTTTCGTACCTATGGCTTCGAGTAAGATGTTAAACGAGAAAAAAAATCTGACTTCAGAAGGAAAAGTTCTTAAAGTTGTTAAAAGAATCTATATGTCTGCTTTAAGATGGTCAATTAAAAATAGAGGGATTGCAGCAATTGGAACTGTACTTCTTTTCGTAGGATCAATATTTGCTGCTTCAACTTTGGGTGGAGGCTTTATTCCTACAAGTGACGAGGGAAGATTTGCTGTTGTTGCTAAGCTACCTTCAAGTGCTGATATAAATATGAGTGATAGAATTGGAAATATTCTAGAGGACAAAGTTAAAAGCATTGGAGTTGCACAGTCTTATACAATGTCTGGAGACACGACTAACGCTATTGTAAATATAAACGCAGGTTTAAAAACATCTAGAGATGAGAGTCTAACGGATATCATGAAAAATCTGAGAGAAACTTTTGTAAGTATTCCAGATGTAATTTTAACTATCGTACCATCATATGTATTTGGTGCTGATGGAATCTATGATTTAGAGTTTGAACTTTACTCTGACAATGAGATTCAGTTACGTGAAATCTCTGAATCTTTAAAAAATAAAATGTATAATATAGATGGAATCACAGATATATCATCATCATTTGAGGGCGGTAAACCAGAGGGTAAAATCCTTGTGGATAGAGAGAAAGCTAAGTTCTACGGAATAGATATCGAAACTTTAGCACTTATGATTAAAACTCAAATCTTAGGTGACCAACCTATAACTATCAACAGTGACAACGGTGAGATTGATGTAACTGTTCAACTAGAAAAAAAATATAGAACATCAACTGACATGCTAATGGATTCTAGAATCACTTTAGAGAATGGAAAAAATATTAGAATCTCTGATATTGCAACTCTTTCTATCGAAGAGGGGCCATCAAAGATTGAAAAGAAAGATAAAAAGAAAAAAATTGTTCTTTATGCAAACTTGAAAAGTGGAGCCGACCTTCAAGGAGCTAAGACATCTCTTATTGATGCCTTTAACGAGTTATCACCTCCAGATAGTGTAACTTATGGGTTTGGTGGAGACTCTGCTGATATGGCCGAAATGGGGAACCAGATGGTTATCAGCTTCTTAGTTGCAATCTTCTTAGTTTACTTCATACTAGTTTGGCAGTTTGAATCGTTTATACTACCATTTATCATAATACTTTCAATCCCTCTATCAACTATGGGAGCACTTTACAGCTTGGCTCTATTCAGAGTTAACTTAGATGTTATGGTTGCAGTTGGATTCGTTATGCTAGCTGGTATTGTTGTAAATAACGCCATCGTTTTAATCGACTTCATCAATATAAGAAGAGAGAGAGGAGATAGCATAAATAGAGCTATTATAATCTCTGGTAAAACGAGACTTAGACCGATTCTTATGACAACACTTACAACTGTTCTTGGAATGATTCCTTTGGCTTTAAGCAACGGAGATGGTTCTGAGATGTATGCTGGTATGTCGTTTGTTGTTATCTTTGGTCTTTCAACAGCCACACTATTTACACTTATAGTTATCCCTGTGTTCTACTACTTAGTGGATGACTTAAAAAAATTCATAAAAAAAATCATTAAAAGATAGGTGAATATATGTTTGATGAATTTTTAACAATCGGAGAGGTATCTAAATCTACAAGTATACCCATCTCTACACTCAGATATTATGATAAGGTTGGATTATTATCTCCAGCCTTTAAAAATGAGGAAACAAACTACAGATACTACACGCCAAAACAGATTTTTGTTTTAAAAATAATAAGTCATATGAGAAATATGGGCTTTTCTATCGAGTATATTAAAAGTCATTTTGAAAATATGAGCTATAACCATACTTTAGAGCTCTTTGAAAATGTTATTGCCGAAACAAAGTTAGAGATTAAAAGATTAAAATCTGTTGAGAAAGAGCTTCTTGAAAGCCGAGCTAAATTTATGGATAGCTTCCAATTGGAGAAAAGAGTTGGAACTCCATTTATAGATGATACTCCTGAAATCAGGGGTGTCATCTACAACGACCCAATTCATAGTTTTAAAGATTTGAGTAAAAGTCTAAAAACTATCGATAACTTTGAAGCTGCAAATAATCTGCACGCTACTCTTAGAGGATTTAAAGTCTCTTTTAAACATTGGGAAAAAAATACCTATATAAAAGATCAACTCATAGCTAATATGAGAGAGGAAGCTGCCAATCTTTCTGTTATTATTCCAGCTGGAAAATACGCTTGTGTCTATGGTAAAGGAGTTTTCGAAGAGCAAGAGGTTGTGAAGAACCTTTTAGATTGGATTAAAGAGAACAATTTAAAACCCAAAGAGGATTTTTATATAACATTCAGTGATTTGATTATGTTTAAAAGTAGAAAAGATTTTCTCTATCTTTTAAGAATTCCTCTAAATTGAAATTTCATACAAGTTTAGTAGCAATGAATTTCTAATAGATAATTTTTTCACTTTGTTGTATAATATAACTAATTGATATATTTTTTAGGAGGATTACAAGTGAGAAAATTAAAAATGTTAGTATTAGCAGCTACTTTAAGCTTATCAGCTTTTGCTGGAGTTGTAAACGGAACTGTTACAAAAATCAGAACTTATGACAAAGGAAACCAAATTAGATTTGAATCTAAAATACCTAACTTAAGCTTCCAAGTTAGAAAAGTAGATATCTTAAAAGCTATGACTAGAATTGGAAAAGTTACTTCAGTTGGAGATTTAGAGAGAAACGGATTAATCTCTAGCGAAGATAGAGCTGTAGTTATCCAATTAGACAGAGTTAAAGATGGATTACACATCAAATCAAGAAACCACTCAATGTTCGTAACTGAAAAAGAGTTAGACAAAGTTAGATAGTTTTATCCAATTTTGCGAATATATAAAAGCCCAGTAGTAGAGAATATTCTTCACTACTGGGCTTTTTTTGTTTGTATATCTTCGACTTTTGCTGTAAAATATTACTATTCATATTTTAGTTTACTATTTAAGAAAGGATGAAAGTAATGTTTTTAAATAAAAAATCTTTACATATATTAAGCTTATTTTTCTCTCTAAACAGATTTAGTTACTCTGATTTAGAGAAAATTTTACATATAAAAAAACGATCTATAGATAACAATATAAATACCATAAATGATTTTTTGACTGCCTATAAAATAGAGGGAATCCAAAAGATTAAAGATCTTTTTTTTATAAAACCATGCACTATAAATCGGATTAAAGAGATTTTACAGTTTGCTCCTCTTTCTGTTACAGAGAGAAAAGAGTATCTTTTACTACAGCTTTTTTTTGAAAATACTATAAATCTAAATGACAACACCGATAAAATACAAACAACTAGAAGAACACTAAACTACGATTTAAAAGATATAAAAGATTACCTCGAGAGTAAAAACCTAAAGGTAGAGAGTATCTCTGGAAAGGGTATATTTTTAGAGGGAGATGAAAGAGTTATTCGTGAACTCTTTGCAACTCATTTGACAAAGTACTTGATAAACAAAAATATAAATCACAATCTTTTCAGTGATTTAATAAACAACTACTTCCACGAGGATACAATCGAGTTCAATAAAAACTTTGTCTTACGACTTTTAAATGGAATCTCTGTGACTCTTATGCCTGAAGATTTCTATAAAATTGTGGCTATACTTTTAATAAGCCCTCATAGAAAAAATATAGCTACTTTTGAAAATGAATATATTCCTAAAGAGAAGATTATCTCTCATAAATTCTATGATAAAACAGTTAATTTTTTAAACTCAAGAGGACTTGATACCTTAACGCCTTACGAGCTTGACTCTGTTATCGAAACTCTTTTCTACCTCGATCCTAAAACATACGAGAGTTTAGATGAATGCACAGAGCTATTTATAAAAAAGATTGAGGAGACCTTCGATATCAATCTAACTCAAAATCTTCAAAGTATTATGAGAGTTTCAAACCTTTTAAGAGTTGGAAAGTTTAAAAGCGAATATAACTTCTATCAAAACAAAGAGGTTTATCAATTGAGTAAACACCAGAAAGAGGAGTATCGAAAAATAGAGGGCATTTTAAGCTCCCTATCATTAAATTTTTATCCTGAAGATATTGTATCTCTTGGAATAATTCTTAAAAATCACTATGAAAATAGTCTTATTGATAGAACCAAACATAAACGTATTGTTATTGTTGATGATACCTTCGATCATATGTATGGACAGATTCTATCAAAATATCTGAAAAACTTCTCTTTTATTGAAGTTGTTAAAATAATTGAAAGTTATGAAATCAACTCGCTTTTAGAGGATCTATTTGAAGTGGATTATCTTATTACTATAGATGACCTACAAAACTTCAACTTAAACATCCCTTTAGTTAAAATAAATCGTGAGCACTTCTTAGATAGTACTTTTGATCTATCTCAACTTAGTATAATCATTAAATAGACCCAATGTAACCAAAAGAGGTAGAGCAAAATTGCTCTACCTCTACTTTAAACTGGGGGTATTTGTTTATTTATTTTGTAAATTGGTGTACTTCTATATCGTTTACTATAGCCCAATCATTTTCAGCCTTTGTCACTCTAACAACAACTTCGTTTGTTAAATAAGGTGCTGCTGCTGATATAGCTTTATGAGCATTCGTATAGTTTGTTGTGTATGCTGATTCTCCTAATTCAACTAATTCACCTGTTAATGGCTCTTTAGCTAGTAGTTTAAACTGTCTTACAAGCCCAGAAGATTTACTTCTATAGCTTAACACTTTAATTGTATCTAATAGGAAGATATCTCCAAAAGTGATTTTTATATCTGTGTAACCTAAATCATTAAAGAAATCAGATGTGTAGTAACTTGATACCGATGCATCTCTTAAATTCTCTAAGTTGTTGAACTTTCCATGAGTTGATTCTAAAACAGATTTTTTTAAATCTAATTTAGAGTCTGAGAACGCTCCTATAAAAGCATCAAAGTTTAACTCATTTGTATTTATACTATTAACTACAGAAACTCCATTAAGTACAACCTCTAACTTTGTAGCACAAAGAACTGGCGTATGTACAACTACAAACGATCTAGCTTTGAAGTTTTCAACAACATATTCACAAACTTTTCTTCTTTGAATTCCAAGAGCATCTGAGTAAACAACCTCTACTGAAGTTGGTAGATTATCTGTAGATATTTGAATCTTATTAAACATCTTCACTCCATCAACTGGAACCTCTACTACTATACTCTTCCCTGTTGGCTCTGAAGGTGCTGTTACAGTTCCTCCAGCTAATAAAGTTTTAGCTGTTTCTAATCTCTTTGTGAATCTTCCATTAGATAAAGCTCTAACCTCTAATCCTCTTACTGTTTCTAAAGTTACACCAGCTTTAAGAGAAGTGTAAGTGTTATCATTAAATAAAGCATCCACTTCAGTGTCTAAAGTTGTGTATTGGAATACTCTTAACTCGTTTACTCTAGCTTTGTTGTCTTTTGCATCATGAATTCTAACTATGATTTTATCAGTATAGTATGGCTTTAACTTTGTTATCATATACTCGTTAGTTTCATTTTTTCTCTCTCCAAACCCTAGGCTAACTAGATGTCTTTCGTGAGTGTTCTCATCCCAACTTAAACGAGATGCAGCTATATCCTCAGCTAAGATTTCAAATCTATTTACATGTCCTACTTCTCCTGCAAAGAAACTCATTAAATCAACTTGACCAACAAACATCTCTTTAGGTAGGAATACTTTTATATCAGCACATCCAGATCTTGTGAAATCACTTGTTCTGTAGTATTGATCTTCGTTTTTATCTCCAAGTCTCAATAGGTTATTTTCTAACGGATCGATAATTGGTCTTGGCGCTCCACCTGGATAACACGGAGGACACCATCCATAAATTGGAGTATCATCATACAGAGCCATCAATGGTTCAACATGAGTTCCATCTAAGAAACATTTTTTAACTTCAATCTCACTCTCTTTTTCCTCTGTTAAGAAAGCTCCATCTAAAGGAAGAGATTTATACTCTACAAGCTCAACATTGTCAGCTCCATATATAAGTATTTCAACCTCTTTACTCAGAACTCTCATTTTTCCGATAATTGGATGCTCAACACCGATTCTTACAACACCATTGATTACATCCTCTGGATACCAGAACAATCTTCTTCCACATACGTTTCCAGCTACATCCTTATATTTTATAACACCTTTTAATATATTTCTATCGTTTGTAAAAGCGATATGATTAATTAAAGTTATCTCTTTTAAATCTAACTTTAAAACTTTTGGTGCTATGAAATCTCTATCTATAATTAAATCACTAGCGATATCTAACATTCTCATGTAGTCCTCTGTGAATGTAGCTCTCTCTTTTAAAGCTATTATATTCTCTTGAGTAACTCCAGAAGCTAATCTTCTTAAAGCTGTTGAAGTGAATAGATCTAATATCTCTGTTCTTATCGTTGAATATTTTACGATATCTATAGATGCTAGGAATATCTTGTTATCAGTACTCTTTGTTACAATGATACGAAACTCAGTTGCTAAAACTGGTTTGAATATATGGTTTTGTGTTTGTGATCTGTTGTTTCCAACATTTGCAATCTCTTTCCACTCATCGTTTTCATTGCTTCTATAAGAGATAGTATAGTTGTTTAAAACTTTTGTATCGTATATAGTTGAGAAGAATTTAAATTGGTCAACTAAACAGATTGTATCTGTTTTTATAATAACCTCTCCGTATCCTTCATTTGTATATGGTTCACTTTGGAATATGCTATGTACATCACTATTTAAAGCATTTTTTATAACATTTCCACCTTCGTGATTTTTATTTGATGTTATTGTCATTTTAGAATTACTTAAAAGATGACCATGTGGAGAGTCTTTTGATTCTTTAAACTTAGTTTGATCCATTTCCACAACTGATATATTTTCTATTGTGTTGCTTGAAAAATCATATCCATTTACTTCTAATTCATACTCATTCATGTAGAAATAGTCAAATGTTAAAACTACGCTCTCACCATTTTGAACTACAGATTTTGCTGCACTTATAGTTTCGTGCCCGTAGTTATCTTTATATTTTATATTTGCATTTACTATCTTACTTTTAGAACTAAATTGAATTTGATTTCCAACTAAAGTTTCACTAAGTTTAAGCTTTAGAAATACACCTTCTATCTTACTCTCTACAGACTTTGTATTAAAGCCTCTAGTGAAATTTTCGTACTCTTTTCTAAACTCCATTTTTCCCTCCCCTTATTAACTTTTTTTAAATAAGTTTGAATTAATTTTACATAATTATATGTATGAAGTCAACTTTTTTTATTTTTTTTACATAAAAAAGAAGAGACAATCTTTCATCTCTTCTCTACAAATTTTTATAAATATCGCCTCTAGAATCTATATCTAACACAAATATTACTATTTGGTTTTCAATAATTTCAAAAATAGCTCTATATTTACCGATTCTCAATCTTTTTAAAGAATCATAACCTTTTAGATTCTTTATATCATACAAATTTATATTTGATGTATTTTCAGCTATCTCAGAAAACGCTTGAAAAAACTTTAAACCAACTTTTTTGTTGTTTTTCATAAATTTAACAGACTCTTTAGAGTATTTAACCTTGTAAGATATCATCTAGAGTCACCTCAGTAAACTCATCCTCATCTCTATTATAACTCTCCATAAAAATTTCAATCTCTTCTTGCTCAACAGCATCAACAAAACTGCAATTTTGATTGATAAAGTTTAATAAATTTTTATCTTCAGACTCTCTAACTTTAGTTATAGCTATCTCTCTAATAAATTGACTTACAGATATCCCAATCTTTTTACAATAATCTTTTATTTCTAAATATTCATCATCCAAAAATAAAATATTATGTCTACTCAATGTTTTTCCCATAATTCACCTCACGCTTTTTATTTTATTATACACCTTATACACCTTATACACAACTTTTTTTATTAGCATTAACTATTTACAAAAGATACGAAATAGGGTATCTTCATAAGAAGAAACACGTTGCTTAAAAAATATTAGAAGAGGTGAAAAAAATTATGTTTAGAAAAAATGGTTGGACGAAAGAGAGAGTTGAAGATAAAGCTACTATACTTGACTTCTCAGAGGGATACAAAAAGTTCTTAGATGAGGGAAAGACAGAGAGAGAAGTTGTTGAAATCTCTAAGAAGTTAGCAGAAGAGAGTGGCTTCGTTCATATCGACGAGGTAGAAACTTTAAAAGCTGGAGATAAGGTTTACTTTATCAATAGAAATAAAAATATCGTTTTAAGTGTTATTGGAGAAAATGATATTTTAAAAGGAATCAACTATATCGTTTCACATATTGATTCACCAAGAATTGATATAAAAGCTAATCCACTATATGAGGATTTAGATTTAGCATATATGAAAACTCACTACTACGGTGGAATTAAAAAGTACCAATGGGCGACTATCCCTCTTGCTCTTCATGGAGTTGTTATCCTAGAGAATGGCACAAAAGTAGAGTTGACAATTGGAGAGTGTGAGAATGACCCTATCCTAATGATACCTGATCTTCTTCCTCACCTTTGGGGAAAATCACAAGCTGAGAGAAAGGCACCCGAAGTTTTCTTAGGAGAGGAGCTACAGATTTTAGTTGGTTCTATGCCTATGTATTTAGAGGAGTGTGAGTCAAAAGAGCTTATCAAAACTCATATCTTAGAGATTTTAAAAGCGAAGTATGGTTTTGGAGAAGAGGATTTCGTTTCAGCTGAGTTACAGCTTGTTCCAGCTGGAAAAGCTAGAGATTTAGGACTTGATAGATCGATGGTTGCTGGGTATGGGCAAGATGATAGAATCTGTGCTTACACATCACTTAAGGCTATCTTAGATTTAAAAGAGACTCCAAAGAGAACTGTAGTATGTTTCTTAGCTGATAAAGAGGAAACTGGTTCAAATGGATCGACTGGTCTTCAATCAAACTACTTAGAGTATTTCACAACTGAGCTTATTTTAAAAGTAAAAGGTAGTTTCAATGGTTTTGATCTTCAAAAAACTCTTTGGAACTCAAAGGCTCTATCGTCAGATGTAAACGTTGCTATGGACCCTATCTTCAAAGGTGTTCACGATCCTATGAATGCCGCTAAGCTAAACAACGGTATAGTTATCACAAAATATACTGGAGCTAGAGGGAAAAGTGGTACAAACGACGCTGACGCTGAGTATGTAGCAGAGATTAGAAACATGCTAAATAAAAATGATATTGTGTGGCAGATTGGAATGCTTGGAAAGGTTGACGAGGGTGGCGGAGGAACAGTTGCTATGTTCTTAGCTCAAAAAGGAATCCAAACTATCGATGTTGGGCCTGCACTACTTTCTATGCATGCACCTATGGAGATTTCATCAAAGCTTGATGTTTACGAAACTTACAGAGCTTACTTAGCTTTCTATAATTTATAGTCTATATAAAAAGAAGAGGTTGGATTTAGACTATCCAACCTTCTCTTTTATATAAAGCTTCATAATTTTACCAGAAAATACCATTCCAATTTTAACGATTTTCTGAATACCACGTTCTCTTAAGCCAACTTCATAAATTTTTTTATCTATCTGAGATAGAGCTTCAGCTCCTGCCTTTTTAAAATCACTTTCTGATGTAGATTCAGCAACCTTAAATTCAAAGATATATCCAACAGCATTTTTATCACGTGGTTCAAGAGCTAAGTCATAACGCCCCAATCCCTCTTCACGGTTACTATGAATATAAAATTTATCATCCAATCCTATCATCATCCCCAAAATTAAGTTATGATAAAACTTCTCCTCTTTAGCTCCATCTAAATAACTCATACTAGCCATGAAAAATCCATTTATCTTTTCCTCAATTGAATCATTTCCACGAATTTTTCCTATCACTAGAGCCTCTTTTAACTTAGAAAAACTATCCTTACTTTTTGGTGTCAAAATCTCTATAAATGTTTTCCTAAAATACTTTTTTACTTCTAAATTTGGTATTCTTAAATAGTATTGGTCCTCTTCCTCGCCAATCCTATCTATTGTCAAATACCCTGCTGAAAACATCAAATATAAAATTGTACTGTTACTATATTTTTCACCAAATATCATACTGTCATCTAGTATAGTTTTTGCAGCTCTTCCTCTCAATAACTCGTAAAAAATATCATTGATATCATTATCCGCATCTTTTAATAGTTTCATAATAAGAGTATTAGCACTCGTATTTACCCAATAAGAGATCAACTTTCCATTCTCACAATGATTTAATATACTCCAAGGATTATATACTTTTTCATCTCCAAACGTATAACCATTATACCAACTCTTAGCAGCATCCACAGTTGTTTCCAATCCGTAATATTTTAGAATAGTTTCTACCTCATACTCAGTCATACCAAAATGATTATAGTTTTCGGTTAACAGCGTTGAAACTTTCAAATTGTTAAGAGTTGAAAATATAGACTCTTTCGCCACCCTAAGGATTCCTGTTACCACTGCAAAAGAAATTGGTGCATCCTTTAGTCCATCCCCATAAAAATCTCCTATTAACTCTTTTGCTTCTTCGTAATACCCTTTTTCATTTGCTACTATCATTGGAGAATCGTATTCATCTATTAATAAAACAGGCTTTATTCCTGAGTATTTATATAGTATATCACCTAAAAACTTTAGAGCCTTTGAAAGGTCTGCATCAGGATCCCCTAACCAAACTTTATCAAAATACATCTTCTCACTCATATTTAACTTTTCTCTAAAAACTTCATATTCATTATATAAATCAATTAAAACCGAACTAAATTTTTGTAAAAATTTAGAATAACTTTCGCCCTTAACTCCTTTCATACTTAAAAATATAACTGGATATTTCCCTTGTTCTCTCATATACTCAGTCTTCTCTATCTTTAGGCCATTGAAAAGCCTTCTATTTTCCTGAGCATTATCTCTATCTAAAAAATACTTCAGTGTACTCATATTTAAAGTTTTACCAAAACGTCTTGGCCTACAAATCAAAGTTACATTTGCTCTTTTTTCCAAAATCTCCTCTATAAATCCCGTTTTATCAACATAGTAATAATTTTCTTTTATCAACTCTTTAAAATTGCTCACACCCACTGGTAATTTTTTCTTATCCATACTTTCCACCTTCTCTCTATATTATTTTTATATATTATATCATATTATAATATTTCTAGTAGTCACCAGAAGCTACCTCTTCAACCCAAGCTTGGTTATCTAGATACCATCTGATAGTCTTTTCTATTCCATCAGTAAACTCAGTCTCTGGATACCATCCCAACTCAGTCACAATCTTTGTGGGATCGATGGCATAACGACTATCATGCCCTAGTCTATCCTGAACATAAGTGATTAGATCATAGTTGATATTCTCTACCTCTGTAGTCAACACACTTCTATATTGAGGCTCATTCTTCATTATTCTGGCTATAGTATCTATAGTTAATTTTACAATGTTGATATTTTGCTCTTCGTTGAATCCACCAATATTGTAAATCTGATGAGTCGGAGCCTGAGATAGCACCGTATCAATTGCTTTGCAGTGGTCCACAACATAAAGCCAATCTCTTATGTTATCTCCCTTTCCATAAACTGGCAGTTTCTTACCAGCCAAGATATTTTTAATAATCAGAGGAATCAACTTCTCTGGGAAGTGGTAAGGTCCGTAGTTATTAGAACATCTAGTTATATTGAATGGAAACTTGTAAGTCTCTCCATATGCAACCACCATCATATCAGCCGAAGCTTTTGAAGCTGAATATGGGCTACGTGGATCAAGCGGAGTTCTCTCTGTAAACATTGGGTCATCTAAACTTAAACTTCCATACACTTCGTCTGTTGAAACGTGATGGAACTTTTTCCCCTCTTTATAGATAGGGTACCCGTTACCATCCTTTCCAATAGTCCAGAAAGCTTTAGCAACCTCCATCAGGTTTTGTGTTCCAAGAATATTCGTCTCTAAGAATATCCCAGGATTTTCTATACTTCTATCCACATGAGACTCAGCAGCAAAGTTAACTACATAGTCGATATCATGAGCCATAAATATATTCTCTACTAACTCACGGTTACAGATATCTCCCTTAAAGAAAGTTACTCTGCAATCTTTTAACTCCTCTCTTATAGTCCCAAGATTCCCGGCGTAAGTTAACTTATCTAAGATAACTATCTCTATATTTTCATATTTCTCTAACATATATTTTACAAAGTTAGCACCGATAAACCCAGCACCACCTGTCACAAGATACCTTTTTTTTACTTCAAGATACTCATCTGTACGTATCTTCCAACTTGGAATTTCAATTTCCAAGAGTTTCTCTATCTTAGAGCTACATAATTTCGAATACTTTGGTCTTATATCATAAGGTGTAAAGTCAGAGCAACGAGCTTGAACAACTTCACCTTTATATCCCAACTTTTCCAAAATATACCTTCCCTGCTCGTAACGTGAAACCTCTCCATCTCCACTTAGATGATATATACCATATCTTTTCTCTTTCAATCCCAACATCTTCATAGTTATATTAACTATATCGATTGTACTTGTAGGAGATGATATTTGATCACTCGCTAAAGCTATTTTATCTCTCTTCGACCAACTTTTCACCTGCTCTATAAAATTCATCCCATCTTTTCCAAACACCCATGACACTCTAAATATATACGTCTTATCATTAGCCTCTAAAGCTAAGCTCTCCCCTAATGCCTTACTTTTCCCGTAAACAGAGATTGGATTCACCTCATCCTCTTCAGTGTAAGGAGCTAGTTTTTTTCCATCAAAAACAAAATCAGTCGAATATGTCACAAACTCTATCTCTAACTCTTTTGCCACCTTAGCCAAATTCTCTACAGCAAAAGCGTTAACAGCGTTAGCAATCTCAGGCTCCTCTTCAGCTTTATCTACAAAGTTATAAGCAGCACAGTTTATAATTAAAGTCACACCTTTACTCTTTACAAACTCCCTCACCTTTTCAAAATCCCTTATATCCAACTCAGCTCTTTTAGGAGCTGTAAATTCTATACTATTCTCTTTAAAAAACCTAGAGAACTCTTGAGCCAGTTGCCCTGCTCCACCAGTTATCAATATCATCTCTTCACCTCTAAGCTCTCACAGAACTCTTTAAAACTAGGTAGATTTTTATCCTTAGAAGATATTATCAACTCCTCAGAAGACAATCCATATTTTTCCAACTCCCAATCGATACTTAAATCTGAATCAAATGGAAATATCCCCGATTCATATTGAGGTGCATAGTAATCACTACAAAGATACTCTATCTCTGTGTTTTCCTTTAAACTCAAAAATCCATGAGCAAACCCTTCTGGTATATAAAGCTGTTTTCTATTTTCCTCACTCAAAATAACTTTATAAATTTCACCAAAAGTTTCACTGCCATCCCTTAAGTCCACCACAACATCTAAAATCTCACCTTTTAAAACCCTTATAAGTTTTGCTTGAGGTTGAACTTTTTGAAGGTGTAAGCCTCTCAAAACACCAAACTCACTCTTCGAGTGATTTCCCTGCACAAAATTTACATCTATATTATATTTTTCCAAAGTTTTACAGTTGAAAAACTCATAGAAAAAACCTCTTTCATCACTATATATCTTAGGCTCTATCAGCACCAATCCTTTTATCATGACCTACTCCTTGTTTCATTTACTCAAATTCTCATAAAAAATATCTGCTACTATATACAACTCAGAAGATACTCTCCATAAGCAGTTTTGGAAAGCTCGGCTCCTCTTTTCAGTAGAGTCTCTCTATCTATCCATCCCTTCAGATAAGCTATCTCCTCTAAACATGCTATCATTATCCCTTGCCGACTCTGAATCGTCTTCACGAAGTTACTCGCCTCTAAAAGTCCATCGAAAGTCCCTGTATCAAGCCACGCCATTCCACGCCCCAAATTGATAACGTTCAATCGCCCCTCTTCTAAATACATCCTATTTATAGAGGTAATCTCTAACTCACCACGCTCTGAAGGCGTCACTCTTTTAGCTCTCTCTATCACACTGTTATCATAGAAGTATATCCCTGGAACAGCGTAGTTTGATTTTGGTATCTCTGGCTTCTCCTCTAACGACAGCACCTTCCCATCACTAGAAAACTCCACCACCCCAAACTCCTTTGGATTCTTCACAAAATATCCAAATATATTGGCTTCATTCTCCAAAGAGCTAGCACGTTCTAGCATCCCAGTGAATCCATGCCCATAGAAAAGGTTGTCCCCGAGAATAAGAGCCACAGAATCATCACCTATGAAATTCTCACCAATTATAAAAGCCTCGGCTAGCCCTTTCGGTGAGTCTTGGATTTCATAGCTTATACTTATCCCAAGACTGCTTCCATCACCTAGTAGCTCACGAAACATCGGCAAATCCCTTGCCGTACTTATAAGCAGTATCTCTTTTATATTAGCCAACATCAACACAGAGAGAGGATAATATATCATCGGTTTATCGTATATAGGAACTACCTGCTTACTGATAACTGCCGTCACCGGATACAACCTACTTCCTGTCCCACCTGCTAAAATTATACCTTTCATCTCTCTCCACCTCTTTTTTATACATTATACCACATTCTGAAAATCAACATTTTCTATTTCACGTATAGTTTTAGCACCTTACTAGCAAAGACCATCCCTATTTTAATAATCTTTTCTACTCCACGCTCTCTTAGTCCTGTTTCATATATTTTTTTATCTATCTGAGCTAATACCTCAGCTCCTGCCTGATCAAAGTCATGTTCTGAGCTTGAAACCGCTACTTTAAATTCGAAAATATATCCAATTCCACTTTTACTCTTTGGCTCTAGAGCTAAGTCATAACGCCCTAACCCCTCTTCTCGATTTGAATGTATGTAAAACTTATCATCTAAGCCTATCATCATCCCGAGTATCAAGTTGTGATAAAACTTCTCTTGTTTTGATCCATCTAGGTAACTCATACTCGTCTGAAACATAGAGTTTATCTTCGCTTCCACAGAGTTATTACCAAAAATTTTCCCAACTAAAAGTGCTTCTTCTAACTTTGAAAAACTATTTTCTCCAGCAGAATCAGCTATTTCAACGAATGTTTTTCTAAAATAATCTTTTACCTCTTCGTTTGGTATTCTAAGATAATACTCTCTTCGTCTTTCTCCAACTCTATCTATCGTTAAATACCCAGCAGAAAACATTAAATACAAAATTGTACTATCACTATATTTTTCACCAAATATCATATTATCATCCAAAATAACTCTTGCAACCCCACCTCTCAATAGTTCATAGAAAGTATCATTTATATCCTCATCAGCATCTTTTAAAAGTTGCATAATAAGAGTATTCGCACTTGTATTTACCCAGTAAGATATTAAATCTCCATTCTCACAGTGATTTAATATACTCCAAGGGTTATACACTTTTTCATTTCCAAAAGTATAACCGTTATACCAACTCTTAGCTGCATCAAGCTCTGTTTCTAATCCATAATACTTTAAAATAGTTTCTACTTCATCTTCTGTCATTCCAAAATGATTGTAATTATTTAAACTAGAAAATATAGACTCTTTTGCCACTCTCAAAATCCCAGTTACTACTGCAAAAGAGATCGGTGCATCCTTTAGGGCTTCACCATAAAAATCTCCTATCAGCTCTTTTACCTCTTCATAATAACCTTTTTCATGAGCAACTATCATTGGCGAATCATACTCATCTATTAGTAGCACTGGCTTTATTCCAGAATATTTATATACAATATCACTCAAAAATTTTAAAGCTCTTGTCAAATCTGTATCGGGTTCTCCTAACCAAACTTTGTCAAAATACATCTTCTCTTTCAGATTAAGTGACTCTCTGAGATCTTCATAGTCATTATATAAATCACTCAAAACCGAGCTGAACTTTTGTAAAAATTTAGAATAGTTCTCTCCATTAATTCCCTTCATAGTTAAAAATATAACTGGATATTTTCCTGCCTCAGCCATATATTTACTCTTTTCTATATTTAAACCTCTAAAAAGTTGATTATTCTTCTCTGCATTTTTTCTATCTAAAAAGTATTTCAAAGTACTCATATTCAGAGTCTTACCAAAACGTCTTGGTCTACATATCAGTGTAACTTCTGCTTTTTTTTCTAAAATCTCCTCTATAAACCCTGTTTTATCAATGTAATAGTAGTTTTCTTCTATCAGCTTTTTAAAGTCGCTCACACCGATTGGTAATTTTTTTCTCTCCATACTTTCCACCACCTTTTTTTAATATATTATACCACATTCTAAAATTCTCATCAAAAAAAGAGCTAGTTTCTCACTCCTAGCTCTTTCTCATACAATGAACTTACGAACATTGAATATTAACTGTTATTAAATTCATTAAAATATATACCCTAAAGATACCCCTCCAGATACACTCTGCATGTCATCTCCTACTCCATAAGTAAAACTAACTCCATAGCTGTATCCACTCTCACTCATCAACTCTGTTCCTAGCTTGATATTATATTTCGAGCCTCCAAAATCAGGTCCTTTCAATCTAAAGCTACTTCCACTTCCGATTCTAGCATCTACCCCTGCCTCAGTATCACCAAACACATATGAATGCCCTACTCCTAAGAACACCTGTCCTTTAACTCCTCTATACTCTGAGACCTCTTTTCGAAGTTGAACTCCAACTTCTCCTTCAAACACATCCCCCTTTAAACCATCTACTTTCATACTCATCTTATCACTTTTCTCATCTACTGATTCTCCAGATATATAACTATATCTAAATCCTACCTTTGGCTCTAAACTAAACTCTTTTGACAACTCATAGCTATATCTACTTTCAACACCAAAGCTTAAAACATCCACATCATACTTTTCATCAAATTTGAAATAGTCAACTTTATTCTCTAAAACTCTTTTACTCTCGTATCTATCTTTTCCATATCCAAGAGACCCTGATATTTTAAGCTGTCCAATCTCTTTTCTTGAAAATACCCCCAGATAGAAATTATCACTCTCTAACTTAGATGCACTTTCATCTAAGTCAACTTTTCCCGAACCTCCACCAAAAGCTATTCCAACTCCAGTGTTTTCATCTATTCCATATTCACCAAGTGCAAGCAGCCCAGCAAATTGACTCTCATGACCATACTCACCATCAAAGCTATCTTTAAATCCTAAAGCCTGCCCCTTCGTTCTCCACTCACCAGCCTTTATTTTACCGTCGAATCCACGAACTGCATCCATCCAAGCCTTCGAAACATCTGAACTCATCTTCAACGAGTAAGTGTAAGGTGTTTTATACATCACTCCTGCTAAAATCTTTTGAAACTCCTTTTCATTTCCAAGATAAAGCGAGTTCAAATCCCCTAAGCTACCAGAAGATACTATACTGTTATATATATCCTGATACTTTGAATCTACTCCTATCTCCTGAAGTTCTTTCATCGAAAATTCTAATACCCCACTTTCAACTTGAGACACATTGTAGATAAACTGTGATGCCAAAATATCTTCATCGTTTAAAACTATATCTGTTCCCACTAAATCCACTCTAAAAGTACCATCACTATCTAAAACTAGATTTTTACTATGAAGTATAAGTTTTCCACCCTCTTCTGAGGTAATACTATTTCCTTCGATAGAGTCAAGTGAGTTTTCTCCAGAAGCCCCCACTCCTAAAACTAAATTGCTATCTACTGATATTTTTATATCTCCATTTCCAGTAACTTCCACATTATCTGATGTAATCTTTGCTGTTGAATCCATATAGACATCCCCTACATATCTATTTTCATCAAAGTTATTTATATTGGCCTTAACAATAGTTAACTCTCCTTCAGTTCCTATCGTCAAATTATCCTTTCCAAGTCCTCCATCTATCGTCGTACTAGATAACAGTAGATTTCCTGAAGATGAATCAATCTTTAAACTGTCAGCTCCATCCCCTAATAGTATATCCCCTTTTAAAGATGTACTATTTTGTATAACTATATCTGAAGAGCTACCCGAGTTCCCCAGTATATTACCCTCCATCTCAGTATTTGATAAAATCAGTTTATTAGTTTCATTTAAAACTATATCTCCAACTATATTTCCACCTTCAGAGTTTAATTCTGCTTTTTTCAAATCAAAAGCTACCCCTAAACTATTCACACTTCCACTGAAATTAACTTTTGAATTTTCTAAAATCTCAATAGCATTCTGTCCAGCATTTACAGTTCCTGACAAAGTTAACTCTGAAGAGTTTACAGATAAAAGATATTTCCCAGATTCTTCTACAAAGTTTTCACTTTGATTTAATACTCCTTCTAATCTTTCACCAGTTATAGTTAAAGTCTCATCAGATTTTAAAATCTCATCCTTTTCTATATTTTCAACACTCTCTCCTACAGATTCACCAGCTGCAATCACAACTTTATTTTCCGAGTTAAATACAACTCCACTGTTGATTAAAGAGCTTTCAGAGTCCACATTTAAAATAGAGTCTAACTGCTTTTGTGTTATTGTTTCTTCAGAGAAATCTTTTAGCTTAATAGTTCCTTCATTTTTTACTAAAGCTCCGCTCTCACCCTTCATAGCTATACTTTCATCCTTCAAATTTAAAGCTATTGTTCCTGAGTTTGTTATAGTTGAATCTTTTCCAACTCCAAGCATACCAACTGCATTAGCACCATTTATATCTATATTTCCACTATTTATAGCTTCACCTTTTCCAGATAAAACTATACCTTTAACTCCATCACCTTCGATAGTGATATCACCATAGCTATTTAATATAGATTTTTCATCTTTTAAAGTTCTCTTCACTCCTTCAACCATATAGATAGCATTAGATGAGTTTCCATTCACTTTTATCTCTGCATTTTTAGATATATTCACTGTTGAAGTTGAATCATAAACTATTCCATAAGCATTGGGGTCATTTACATGGATACTACCATTATGATTTATAACTGAGTAGTTCTCTGCATATATTCCATAGGCTCCCTTTCCTCTAGTGTGAATAGAACCGTTATTTGTCGCTATTGAGTTTGTTGAATAGATTCCATAAGCACTATCTCCATGAGTTTCAATTTTACCGTTATTTACAAACTCAGCTTTTTTTATCTCAACCTCTTCTACTGTTACTCCCTGCTCCTGTGCAAGTTCATATACATCCTCATCAGCTAGATAACTATCTAGATAAACTCCATAAGCTTTATCACCCTTCGTTACTATTTTTCCATCGGTTTCATTCGTAAAAACTGTCCCTTTTTCAACTGCAAATATCTCTTTTGTAGTTACTCCGTTATCAAACATTCTTTTAACAACGTACATAGCCGAACTTACACTAACCCCTTTAGCTCTGTCTCCAGTTGTCTCTATTTTCCCAAGGTTAGATGCCGTTGAACCAGCTTGAACATTCATACCATTAGCTCTCACTCCTTCGGTTTTTATATGCCCCTCTCTTCCATTTATGCCCTCTGAGTTTCTAAGAACAACTCCTCTTGCACGCTCTCCTGCTGTATATACATTTCCATCATTTTGAACTGTAGAGAATGTACTATCTATACCGTTAGCTCCTCCTCCTGCTGTTTCTACTGTTCCTCTATTGATAACTTCTGATTTCTCATTCTCTCTATATACATCTACAACAATCCCTTTGGCTGCTTCTCCATTTGTAAGAACAGAACCACCTTTTTCATTTAGTCCAAATCCATTACTTATTCTAAGTCCCGCTGCTGCATACCCCGTTGTTTCTACAGCTCCAAAGTTACTCATCGTTCCTCTATCAATATTCATTCCTGTGGCCATTTCACCTTTTGTTAGAACTTTACCATAGTTTTCAATAATCCCCTCATCACGCTCCTCATTGATTTGACCATAAATTCCCGTTCCATATTTACCTTCGGTTTCTATAACACCATCTTTTCCATTTATTCCAATCCCACTATTTCTTATTCCAAAAGAAGCCTCTCCTGTTGTTTTAACATATCCATTATTTACTCCAACAGATGTAGCTTGAACATCTATACCTGAGTTTACACTGTGATTATCAAAGGCATTCCCTGTAACCTCAATAGTTCCTACATTTTCAAACTTAGAGTTAGAAAGTATAAGAACCCCCATAGCATTTATTCCATTTGTTTTTATAGTTCCCTCGTTTCTTCCATTACTGCTAGTTGTTAACTGCATTCCAAGAGCCCCATCTGCTGTTGTTTCTATCTCACCCTTATTTATTAAGGTAGAAAAATTACCCGACATACCAACTGAATTAATACCATTTAGAACGATCTTTCCAGATTCTGAGTTTATAACCTCAGCTTTATTCATACCAGATATTCCTGTAGTATAGTTTTGATCCGATGTTATTAATACATCATTAACAAATTCTTTTCCATCTACAACAATCTCTGAATTTGAATATAGAAGTGTCCCTGTTATTAAAAAACCTATCAGTATACTTATATTAAATGAAACCTTTCTTTTTAAAAATCTTTTTAACGCTCTCTCTTCTCTAATCATACATTCCCCTCGCTTAGTATATAGTTCTTTAATCAATATTTATATTATATTTTAAATTACATCTCTTATCTACTTGAAATTTTTTTATTTTTTTAAAAATTTTCTTCAAGAATAGATTTATGAACAAAGATATCAATATTTTTGACAAAGAAACAAAAAAAGAGCTAGTTTCTCACTCCTAGCTCTTTCTCATACAATGAACTTACGAACATTGAATATCCTTTTCCATATCTCCCAACTCGTAAGAGTATTGAGCAGATGTATAGATATCTAATCCACCAAATGTTCCGCCTAACAATATAATTTATAAAAAAAATTATCACAACAATAACTCTTAAATTATTAACTCATCATCAAATAAATTTTCAAGATCCTCATCAGTAGTCATATTAACTTTCTTTCCTGTCAGTTGCATAGAAACTCTTCCTATACTCAACTGACTAGAATCTACTGTCAGACTATTAACTATCTCAACTCTTCTAGCACAACTCTCCTCTACTAGAGCTAAAAACTCTTCAATCAATCTATCTGTATTTATTTTTTTTAACTCCAATCTCTTAAATCTCTCTTCATTTTCAGAATTCTCTACTCTCAATGCTCTAAGTTCCATAGCAATCTCAGAATATAGATATTTTTGTATCAATTTATTTCCCACATAGTTAATCACAACAGATGCAGGTGCTCCTCCCGGCATTATCAACGCCAACTTACTAGCATATCCAACCCCAGCTTTGTATATTAAAGCTTCTACCTCTTCTCGAATTGTCTCTTTTGGTACTCCCTCTTCACTCATAGCATAAATTTTTTTTAAATCACTACTTACATTTAAAGCTATCATAGTAGATGAGAAAACTCCATTTGAAACTAACTTCATCTTATTTACGCTTACATCTTTTAAAAGAGTATATCCTCCTGCTTTTAATCCACTTTTAACTCCTGTTTCAATATTTTTTTTGATATCGACTTCTCTATTTTCAACAACATCATCAATAATATCTAAAATAAAAGCTGTTTGAGATGCATTGACTCCGGTCTTAAAAGAAGCTGTAAATGTCTCTTTTACCTCTACCTTGTACGAATCTATTTTTAATGCTCTTTTATTTTTTACTAATTCTAACTCTACTTGTTTAGATTCAATTAATTTTCCATCTTTGTCTACATATGTAACTTTATCTGATACAGCTTCTCTTGTTTCTTCAGTTATTTTTAGATTTCTATCATTTTTTATAGCATCCTCTTGACCTTTTAATACATTTCTTTGCATCCCTTTATACTTTTCTTCATTTTGATATTTAGCTGCATCTTTATAATCATTTGCTGCTTTTAGCTGATGCTTAGAGCCTGTTGGAATTCCATTCTCATATATCTCTATATCATGAGGCGTTGTAGCATCCGGTGTCGCATTATTTGCTTCAGAACTTACCCTCGAATCTGTCATCACAGCTCTTGCTGTACTTCCTTTTTTAGCTGAATCTATATTAAAAGAACTCGCCGATTTAGCTTCAAAAAACCACCCTTTACTCTTTTCAATATCTATATTGGATCTTTTTTCTAAAACCTCTTGCATCATCTCTCTACCTATAGTTGCTTCTTTACTCGCATTAAAGCTATTTTGATTCATTGTCGCTTCTGAAAAAGAGCTATTTTCAAGTTTTACAGATTCTTTCTTTTTCTCTTTCTTTTTAAAAATATTAAATAACTTCATAGTCAAACGCTTCCATTTGTCTTTCTAATCTCTTAAACCCTACTTCCTCTTGTTCATCCTCTGTCAAATCTAAATTTTCTATATTTTCAAATATAGACTCAATTTTACTTCCTAAGTTCTCTATCAGCTCCTCTATACTATCAAAACTTATATTATGTTTTGGATATTTATTTTGTAATTGAGCTAGCTTTTCTTCAACTTCATCTCTATCTGCAAAATATAGATTCCCAAGACCTCCTAACTCTAACAGCAACTTATATTCCTCTGATTTTAAAAGTTCATCTACATTCTGTTTTGCTATCTCTTTTTTATTCATCTCAATAACTTTTATAGCTTCATCTGAAATTTGTAACTCTGTAGCTTCAATATTAACCATTGGCGTTGTTATTATATTCTTAAATAACTTTATAAAATCAATTACCTCTTTTAAATATTTTTTAGCTTCTGGAGAAGTTATTCTTAATTTTTCTAATACTTTTTGATTAAAATATCCATTTAAATTTTGCATCAATCCCTTATAACTATTCTCTCTATCAAAGCAAGGTAACACCTCTATTTCAGATAGTTCAACTTGTTTCAAAATTGTTGGTAAATTCTGAACTATATTTCTATACTCTTTAGGCATTCTAAAGTATTTATTCATTAAGTTAAAACTTTCTTCGGCAGTGTTTGAGCTTTCAATCATTTTCCAAATAGTTACTTTTCTTCTAAAACAGAAGAATTTCTTTTTTTGTTTAAAAGAGGTATATAGATATGTTTGTAACTTATTGATCTCTTCATTTAATAAAACAAGTAGCTCTTTTTCTAAAATCTCTCTATTCTCTTTTAAATTTTTATTTACTACTTCTTCCATTAAAAGAGCTTTATTTTTAAAAATACTACTCAAATTTTTTCTTATCTCTGTAAAGTTTCTAGAAAGCTCTATTACTCCTTTAGCTTTAGCTAAAGTTTTATCTGTTTCTATATACACTTCATAGATATCATCCCTTTTTCTTTGAATTTTACTCAACTCTCTTCTTGCCTCAGCAATCTCCTCTTTTGAAGGTGCACTTCCTAAGAAGCTAAGAAGACCTATTCCACCGATAATCCATCCTACAGGCCCTGCTGCTATTGCTCCTATACCTCCTAATAAACTTCCAGCTCCTATTAATGAGCTTCCTACTATTCCTGTTGTTGTCAGTCCTGTCAATGTCAAGGTAGTTCCTATTGCAACACCACTTGTTGCTAAAGCTCCTACTCCTGCAACTAATTTTGCACTCGACATAGCTGTGTTATAATTTTCCGTATATTCTCTAAAATAGTCTTGTAAATTATCTGAGGTTGGAATATCCATATTTTTTAAAGAGTAAACCATTTTTTCACATTCTGATATCCCCAATTCTAAGTTATCTATTGCTATCTCATCTGCAATATCTAATCCTTCTATTTTTATATTTGCTTTTATTTTATCTAAAAACTGCTTCACTTTATCTATATCTAAAAATAGTTGCTCTTTTTGACTTAAAATATTATTTTCAGGAAGCTCACTCTCTTTTGCAATCGATATTGTTTCATTTAGATTACTTTTTATATACCCTAAATAATTCTCAATTGAATTCACACAAGAGTTACTACTTCTTTCAATCTCCTTCATCTCACTTCTTCTACCAAATCCAAACATCTAATTACCCCTCCATTTTTCTAGTTAATAGTTTTATTATAACTTTATTTTTATTTCTTATCTACTTGAAATTTTTTTAAATTTTTTTAAAATATCTTCAAGATTAAATTTTTGGACAAAAAAAGAGCTAGTAAATAGCTCTTTTTTATTCCTCTAAATTGCAAAATAAGTTGGATACTTTTCTTCATATTTAACTATCATCTCTTTATAGTTCAGAAGATGTTTTGTTACTATTTTATCGATATCCTCAACTCTTCTTTCTCTAATCAATTTAACAATCTCTAAATGTTGGTCCAAAATAGTTTTTGTATTTATCTTTTCAATATCCTCTAAAAGTCTAAGCCTATCATAATGAGTTGATAACCTCTTTATTGCGGCCCAACTATTTTTCTTATTATAATAATCAAACAGAATATAGTGAAACTCATTATCTAAAGCAAAGAACTCATATATATCTTCATTGAAATTTAAAACTATCTTTTGATACTCTATATTTTTTTCTAACTTCGTTAGAAGCTCATCATTATTTGGATTCTCACAAGCTAATTTCAATATTCTGCACTCACAAGTCTCTCTTAAAAAAACAGCTTCTTCAACTAGATTTAAATGAATCTTTGATACAAATGTTCCTCTTTGAGGAAACACCTCTAAAAGCTTCTCTTCAATCAATTGAACAATAGCCTCTCTAAGCGGAGTTCTACTCACATTTAAAACTTTGCTCAACTCAATCTCTCCGATAACCTCCCCAGGCTTCAATGTCAAATTCATTATATTCTCTTTCAAAACTCTATAAATATACTGCCTAGCATTTTCACTTATTTTTTTATTAATCCCCTCTAGTACCATCTATATACTCCTACAATATCTTTTTTTCATATTATAGCAATACTCTCCAATATCTGCTAGTTTTATCTTATTTCTGTAATTTTTCTTTCTCTAATATATCCCAAATACCAAGTATATACATTATACCTAAAGCTCTATCATACAATCCATATCCCGGTCTACAATCCTCATTCCAAATGTGTCTTCCATGATCTGGCCTAACATATCCTGTGTAGCCACCCTCATGATAAGCTTTTACTATATCACAAATATCTAAGGATCCATCACAACCCCTATGAGATGTTTCTATAAAATCTCCATTTTCATATATTCTTACATTTCTAATATGAGTAAATGGAATTCTATCTCGATATTTCCTAATAATTTCTGGTATGTTATTTTCAGGATTTGAACCTAAAGATCCTGAGCAAAGTGTTATTCCATTTGATGGACTTTGAACTAAGTTTAGAAGTCTTTCTAAATTTTCTGCACATGTCATTATTCTTGGTAATCCAAATATTGACCAAGGTGGATCATCTGGATGAATAGCCATTTTAATTCCATTTATCTCTGCTACAGGTACTATTTGCTCTAAGAAATATTTTAAATTCTCCCAAAGTTTTTCCTCATCTACATCCTTATATGCTAAAAATAATTTCTCCAGTCTAGCGAATTTTTCTAGCTCCCATCCAGGCATTGTATAACCCTTACTTCCCTTTGAAATCTCTTTTATTAAAACTAATGGATCTACATCTTCAAACTCTACTTTCGCCTTTTCATAGAAAAGAGCTGTTGATCCATCCTCTAATTTTTTATAAAGATCAGTTCTTGTCCAATCAAATATCGGCATAAAGTTATAACATATAACCTTAACTCCAACTTTAGCTAGATTCTCTATCGTTTTTTTATAGTTTTCTATATATATCTCTCTAGATGGTAATCCAAGTTTTATATCCTCGTGAATATTTACACTCTCTACTACATCTATATTAAGTCCATACTGATCAACTTTATTTTTTACATCCATAATCTTTTCAATAGGCCACTCATTTCCAACTGGTTCATCATGAAGAGCCCAAACAACCCCTTCTACTCCCGGAATCTGTTTTATCTGCTCTAAGCTAACGCTATCATTTCCCTCTCCATACCAACGAAACGTCATTCTCATTTTACCCCTCCGTAATCTAGATATTAAATTAAGCTCCTACCCCATATACCATATTTGGTAGATATAAAATTGCATTTGGGAAGAACACCATAAATACAACAACCAAAAGTACAGCTATATAGAATGGCCAACCATATTTTACAGTCTCTTCAACTGAACAGCCCATTATATCCGAGGTTGTATAAAGTGCTGTTCCCACAGGTGGTGTCATTACACCAAATGTAACACAAGTCATCATTATCATTCCAAATACAACTGGATCAACTCCAACACTTTTCATAACCGGTAGTAAAATTGGTGTTAAAATAAGCGCTATTACTGTTGTCTCCATAAACATTCCACATCCAAGTAGGAAAAATACAACCAATGTTAAAACTATTGTTGGATTATTAGAAACGCCCATTAAAGTTGTTGCCAATTTTGTTGTTATATCATCATATACAACTCCGTATCCAAACGTTCCTGAGAAAGCAAGAATAATTGTTATAACTGTTATATCTTTAACACTATCTTTAACTGTTTTTACAAAAGTTTCAAAGTTTAACTCTTTATATACAAAGATTCCTACAAATAAAGCGTAAGCTACAGCAAATGCTCCTGATTCAGTTGGACTTACTATTCCAAATCTTATAAGAACAATCAATAAAACTGGGAAAAGTATTGCCCAGATTCCAGCTACTAACGTACTTAAAACTTCACTTAAACTAGCTCTTTTTGCACGCTCGGGTTTATATCCAAACTTACGAGCTGATAAAGAACAAGCTATCATAAGATTTATCATCATTAGAACTCCCGGTACCCAACCAGCCATAAATAGCCTTCCTATAGAAACCTCTCCAACTGTTCCATATATAATTAATCCCATACTTGGTGGTATTGTTGCAACAATAAGTCCTGAAAGTCCATTTATTGCAGCACTCCATCCTTTAGCATATCCAAGTCTATTCATCTCTGGTCCTAAAATACGAGCCTCCATAGCTGCATCTGCAACAGCCGATCCTGATACTCCTCCCATAAGTGTACTTAAAACACATGAAACCTGACCTATATTTCCATACATATGACCTGTACAAACATTGGCTAATTTCATTAAACGACTTGTTATTCCACTACTATTCATAAGGTTTCCTGCAAATATAAACAATGGAATTGCAAGCATTGTAAATGATTGAGTTGTAGATATAGATTTTTGAACTAAAACAGCCATTGGCAGATCTCTAACTAAGAAAAATGTCAATCCAGAAAGACCGATTGAAAATGCCACTGGCATTCCTAAAATTAAAAATACTAAAAATACTGGTATTGCAAATTCCATTAGTTATCCTCCCCCCACTGAGCTATTGGTGTTTTTATAGCTTCTACTAATTTTGTACCAATTGATACTAACATCAATAACGAACCAACTGGAACAGATGCTGTTACATATGCATAACTTATTCCTAAAGTACTTATTGATCTTCTAGCCCCAGTTATTACCATTGTATAACCATATCTAACCAAAACTATTAAAAACATAATAATTATAACTTTGAATATAATATCTAAATATTTTTGTATATTTTTAGGTAGATGTTTAGTTATAACTTCAATTCCAATCAATCTTGAATTTCTGATAGCCAAATCACTTCCTAAAAATACCATCCAAGCAAAAGCTACTAATGCCATATCTTGAGCCCAGTTTACAGGACTTCCTATAGTTCTCATAAAAGCTGAAAGAAACACTAGTGCAAATATAGCTATTAGAAGTACATTTGCAATTATGTTCTCAAGTTTTGAAAATTTTAAATATAACTGTTTCAAATCTATCTCACTCCCCTTATCTCAAAAATAGTACAGTCACTTTTATAAATGACTGTACTATCCCATCAAATCTAAATTTTTTTAGTTATTTTTTCCTATTTCGTTGTAAATCTTCTCACGTAACTCTGTAAACTTTAAAACATCATAAGCTTTATTGGCAGCTAATTTAAATGCTTCTTTATCCACTTCAACAATCGTCATACCATTATTTACTAAATCTTGCTCCAACTTATCTTGAAGAGAGATTACATACTTTGCATTTTCATATCCTGTTTCTTGTGCTGTTTCTATTAAAATATTTTTATAATCTTCAGGTAACTGCTTAAACCATTTATCACTTGCTACAATACAGTTTAAAAGATTTATATGCTCTGTTTTATTAACAAATTTAGCTACTTCATATATATGTGAACTTACAGCCGATGTATATTGAACCTCACATCCATCTATAGATTTTGTTTGAATTCCATTATATACCTCACTCCAAGCTATATTGTATGGTGTTGCTTCCATAGATTTTATACTTTCGATATATGGAGCAGCTCCTGGTGTACGTACAACTTGTCCTTTTAAATCAGCTGGAGTTGTTACTGGTTTATGACCTACAAACGAACGAGCTCCATCATAGAAGTTAAATGTAAGAACTCTTAATCCATGTTTTGTTAAGTCATCTTTCCATCCTTCAAAAGTTTCTGTTTCCATAACTTGTCTAGCTTCGTCATATCCATCTACGAAGTAAGCCATATTAAATATTCCCATCTGAGGTACATAATCTGACATACGGGCAGCATCACTTAGTACCGCTATATTCATACCTTGGATAGCTTGGTCTATCATATCCTCTTCACTTCCTAGTTGGCTTGAAGGATAGATTCTAATTTTAACGCCCCCGTCTGTTCTCTCATCTACCTTCTTTGCAAACTCTTGTAAACCCTTTACTATAACTGATGAGTCTGCTTGAGTTGTTGAAACCTTTAATTCATAAGTTTTATTATCTTTTTTAGTTGTCACCTCTTTATTACCTGTATCAGTTTTTTCATTTCCTCCACAAGCTGTTAAAGTCCCCAGTAAAAAACAAACCATTGAACTATTAAGAATTTTCTTAAATGTTGATCTTTTCATTTTTCCTCCCATGTTTTGCAAATGTATTCTTGCGCATTAGCATACAAGTATAATAATTTAAAAAAATATAATTGTCAACTATTTTTTATCTTTTTGTTCTAATTACAACACAAACGTTTGCTAACCAAAGAAAAAAGAGCAGACTTCTAATCATGTCTCCTCTTTGAAAAATTCATCTTATATTTTTTTAAATTTAATTCTGGTTATTTTCATATCAAATAAGTCTATTTTTTATAATTAATAAAATTATTTTCTATAAATTTAAATAAATACTATTTTTATAATTTGAATATATATATTTCTTTAATCTTTTGATTACCATTTTTTCAACCTCCATTATAGATATTTTCTTTAATCACAAAACTTAACTTTTGTTCTTAATTCAGGATTAAATGTCTTTAGAGGAGAGGTCATTATTGAACTCTCCATTGGTGTAATTTACTATAAGAAATTGAATATTAGTTTCAAACATTTCAACAATATATGCTTAATAATTTGAAACAGGATTTTTTTTAAACAAAAAAGAGTTGAACAAATATCATTCAACTCTTTTCCCTATTATATCGAATCCAAGAACTATTGCAATTCCTCCAATCCCTAATTTTTTTATAATTACACTAAATACACTTCAATTACTTAATATTATTTCACAGTAAAGTATTAACTCGTTTTTTTCCATTTCATAAAATAAAGATAGAATTTTTTTCTCTACTAAACTCATATAATGCTCTGCTTCTAACATATATTTTATAATCTCCTTATCTCCTGAGAATCTTATTATTGATTTACAGATTAATTTTATTCGTTTATTAAGTTCATTGCATGAGTTCAAATCTAGATTTAAAATATGCTCTTCTAATCTAATTAATTTATTTCTATACTTAGGATTTTGTTTAAATTCTAAATTTTCTAAGTCGAAAACTAAAGCATCTTCCAATACATAAAACGGATTTGGCATTAGCAGTAGTCCTTTAATTCTAGAATATTTTAACAGTTTCTCTTTTAAGGAGTCACATATTTCTATACAAGAATAACCTTGAGTACAACCAAAATCTTCACTAAATTCCTCTAGTCTTTCTGAGTTTCTTTTTTTCGTAATCAAATTAAAATCCTTTGAAACAATAGCAATATTGTATTTACAATGTAAAGGATTTCTATTTTCTCCTTTATATGTTACCTCTTCTATACTATGATCTAGATGTCCATCATCACTTCTTCCAGGAATTTTTAGAAGGTCATACTTATACATACAAAAATTTTCTGTTGCCTCCAGTAAACACTCTCTAAGTCTTTGGTTATTAGATTTATACGCATTCTGAGTATAATTAACAGAATAATTCAAAGGCATGATTAAAAAAAATTTACTCATATTTATACACCCTCTCAATATAATCAAGTATACTTTTAGCTTTTCTACAGAGAGAAATCGGTGTTCTTGGATTTTTGAAAATAATATTTAATTTCTCTATTTTTTCATACTCTAAGGTATTATCATTCATAATAATTTCTAAACAATTTGAAACAAATTGCTCATCTTTTTCAAATATATTTGTTTCTTCTATATAGAAAAAATCCTCATTTATTTTTTTAATATTTGTGTAATCTTTTGAATCATAAAAACATATATCTTTCTTATCTACTTCAGAATCTGTATTTAATATTTTTATAATTTTAAACTTACTTGAAGCCATCAAAACTTCTGCCGAGTGAGTTGTTATAATAAAATTCATATCTTGATACTCTTGCTCTATAAACTTCATAAGTCTAAAAGAATTTAAGTGATCTAATCCTTTTTCTATTTCATCTATAAAAATATTTTTAATACCACTCGCTTTTGCAAACTCTATTTCACTTATAATCCTTATAATTGCCTGTAATCCATCTGATATTTTGTCATGTTTTATAGATCCAATTGACAATCTGTTTTTCATTACTGATAAGCTTTCATTAAAATACTTTTCTAGTGGAAATATAAAATATTTTTTTAACATATACCCAAAAAATATAGCTCCATTTTTAGTTCCTAGGGTAGACTCAAAAGGATCATCTATAATTTCTGAGTTGCATCTTGTCTCTATATTTTTATGATGTAAAAATTTAAGTTCACTTGTTTCTTCAACTGAGTCATCTAAGATTATATTCCTATTATTAGTACCCATATACCAGCTATTCATAACATCTTGATTTACCCATATTTCTAAAAGATATGTTTTTGCTGTAGAGTTCTCCCCTACTAAAATAATATTTTTTTCATCAATAGAACTAAAAGATTTTATATCTTGAATTCTAGCCATTTCTCTCTCCTGTTATCTTCTAATTTTAATTCAAAAGTTCTAATACCTCTAACTAATTTTAAATCCCTATCCTCTAGCCAATCTAATACATGACTAATATCCGAACTAAAATATCTATGTATATTAACTTGAGATTTAAAATTTATTTTTTTTGTATAAATATTATCATTTACTTCAAAATTATCTAAGAATCTTTTAGATAATATCTTTATTGTTTTAGTTTTTGTTAACACAGATATATTTCTCCATAATAAATATAAATTCATAATTGTATCAATCCCACCAACCAACCAATTGTAGCCATTTTCTGAAATAATTATTGCATCTATAATGTAAAGTCCATTTTCTACATCTTTCTTTATTTTTTCCATTTTATTCTCATTATAAATATTAATCTTAAATTTATTTGGAAGTAATACTCCTCCATTTTCAATATCTAAAAATAACTCCTCTAAGTTTTCTCTATTAAATTCATATCGTATTTTTTCTAAATTTACCATCATATATCTCCTTTAAAAATAATCATTATCAGGCCTTTTTATCAATAGTCTTCTAATAAACTTTATATCATTTATACCAACTTTAGTCAATTTTATTGATTAAAAAAAGAGCTAGTTTTTCACTTCTAGCTCTTAAGTTCCCTACATTAATTTATTTTTGTTTGTTAAAATTATTAACTATTTTAAGATTTATATTACTTTATCTGTTCTGCAAGTTTTTTTAAAATAGATTCTACCTCTTCTATTACAAACTCAATACTTTCATTTCTATCTGCTATAAAGCTAGTATTCATCCCATACTCTCTTATTTTATCCATCCAATTTAATATCAACTCTTTAGGATACCCTTCATTCACAAGAGAGTAATATATATAAGCAAATTCATTACTTAAAGTCGTATTAAATACTGATGGATCATCACTATTTATTGTGGCCATTAGATATTTATAGTTACTATCCTCAACTTCCGCATCTCTAAGCTGATTAAGATTCTTGATATAATGTTCAAAAATACTTTTCACCTCTCCTATAGCTAAGTTTGAAGTGGGATTCGTCTCTACTATAACCCCTTCTTTTACAATATCCTTTAAAACATTTCTTTGCAACTCGTGATATAATGCAATCTCCTCTTCATCAATTCTCACTTGAATTGGCTCTTTCATTTTCGAAGCATACTTCTCACAATGATAACTCATTTGAAGTTTTTTAACATTCCATGATCTCTCATAAATTTTTTCTATATTCTTAGAAGTAAAACAAAATATCTGTCTATAATCAATGTTTTTACCATCTATACAGCAGTTCCCGGTATAGTCATCTAAATTCATTTCAAAACTATTCATCTTTTTAAATTTATTAACATATATCTCCCATAAAGAATAGATTGTTATTCCTTCAATATTTCCATAGATATCTTTTACTATATCAAAAATTCTTCTTTCTAAATATGTAACTTCTATTCCCATGAATGAATACTTCATTTTACCCCATATCCATAGCATATTTTCTAGATGCTCTATCCTAGGAAGAATCACAACAGAATGATGCTTACACCACTCCTTTATATCTACACCTAAAGCTATTCCATGACCTATTCTATCTCCCGAGTGATATTTGAAATAAGTAACAGCTTCATCAACTCTTCGTATTCCACTTATAATATGCCTAAAATCCTCTCCTGCATGGAAAGAAAATCCTAAACTTTGCATACGATTTCCTTCAGAATCTCTATATCCATTCTTACTATCACGAATCTCTTCATATATTGTTGAGAATACCCAAGGGTCTGTATTGTTTTCCAAGCTAGCACAATCAACTCCAACTATATACTTAGATATATTTGGAATCTCTCTTCTCATTTTTACTATATTTTCCATTTCTGCTCTATACTTCGTATGCTTTTCTTTATAACTTATATAACTCTCTTCTCCCTGATTCCCTTTTTCATACTCATACCAACATTTTTTAGAACTATCCTTCTCTTTTATAAAGTGATAGACTATTCCTATCAGAGGATAATCATAGTACTTATGTTGCTCTTTATATTTCAACAATTGATTTTTATACTCTTTAAATATCATCTGTAACTCTTTATACATCTCAAGTTCTGATTTTTTCGGAGATATTCTAAACTCTACTTTTTTTAAGTTTTTATCTTTAAACTGATACTTCATTTTTTCTTTCCACATCTCAGCTTCTGAAACAGAATTAATTTTAGTTGATCTACTAAAATACTCAACAAAGTTATCTAAACCTTTTATTTTATTTCCTTGAACCATTGTTCTAAAAGTTGCATTTTTTGTCTTTAAATATTTAAAAAACAGTTTTGAAAAATCACTGTTACCATTTGCTCTAATATAGTGTAATGCTTGCATTAAATATATCATTTCAAAACTAGTATCCAAGCTATCAGGGTATATAAGTGCCAAAATATCTAATTGCCCTGTTGTTTCTTCATAACTCTTTTCTGCTTTTTCATATACCCATTCTTTTAATTTTCTAAATAGTTCTTGAAGTTTTTCCTTTTTTAACTCTTCATTTTCTACTTTTAAACTTAAAAACTCTCGAATTAAATCTCCACCAATCTCTTCATTCAATTTTTTTAAGAACTCTTTAAATTTAACCTTACTCACTTTATACTCTTCTACATATTTTGCTAATAATATTCTTATTATTTTAGCTACCTCTAAATGCTTTTCTAAGTTAGTATTTACTCCTAAAACTTGATTTTTCAAATGAATAAAAGTGTTATTTTCACGACTCATCATAATGCTCCAAGCTACATAAAAATCAATTGAAGCTGAAGCATGAAGATGAGTTTCAGATATCCCTTTTTTTAAAATTGAATCCAACTGTTTGTCACCTAACTGTAAATTTGGAAATACTCCATTTAGATTCTTTATCTCACAAAGTTTATTTTTTATCAAGAAACAAGGAATCAATATATCTGTTGGTATCATTCTATTTAGGCTACTCCAAAGAAGAACTTTTTCTACATTTTTATATGATTCAAAATAATCTTTTTCACTCTCCCAATATTTAAAAGTTATCTCTCCATCTCTATGTGTTAGAAAACTATTCGCAAAATTTTCTAAAAGATTTGTATAATATCTAGATGAATCTCCAGCTTTGTCTGTTTTAGATTCTGGATAAGCTTTTTCAAAAATAAGATTTACCTCATCTAAGTTATATATTGAAAACTCTCTATTTATAAGAGGATATAGTTTTCTTACTGCATCTTTTCTATTTATAAATAAATCCTCTTCATAAAACTCTACAAATAATAAGGGAGATAATGTAACACTTAAAATTCTATCTATATAATTAGTATTTAACTGCATCTCTCTCCTTATTTAAAAATATCTTTTTAGTAACGGCTCTTGACTTAAATTTTTATATAATTCCTCAAATCTTTTTGGTTCTATTTCGGATGAACTTTTACTTTTATTCTTATTTTTTTCTATTATTCTATAAAGCTTCATAAATATCTCTGCTAAGTTTTCTAACTCCATTTTTTCTGTAACTAAGACATTTATATTCTGCATTCTCAACTCTTTCCTTATATATTCATATACCAACTCTCTCCATTCGGAAATAATCTCTTCTTTTCTCCAAGTATACATAGAGTTATATCTTTCCTTTAATTCTTTTGAATTTATATAATTTTCACTATTTAAATATCCTTCAAATTCAAATAACTTCTCTTCCCTTAAGAATTTTAAAACTTTTGCATTCTTTAATTCTAAAATCTTTTTATTTTGTATAAATTTATCTTCTAAATCTAACAAAAGATTTGAAACTATTTCTAACCCCTTTTCTTCATTTTCTAATTTTTCAAATATTTCAAAGTATAGTATTTTTTCATACATGCTCTCTAATTTTTCAATTGTCTCTTTAAAACTTTTATCATGAACTCCTTGATTTAATTTATTTAATATCTTTTGAGAAGAAATATGTTTTAACAATTCATTGTATAGTTTTTTTCTTTCGTTAATTAATTTTACTCCAAAAATTAATAGTTTCGTATTTTCTTCATTTTCATCTAAAAAAACCAATCTTTTTTCTATATCATCTAATTTTCCTTCTAATATTTCCAATTCTATTTTTTCCAATTTTTGTAAAATTTCATCAATTTCAAAAATTTTATTTTTGTAATTTTCACTATTTCTTAAATCTAAAATAATCTCATCTAAGTTAAAAAAAGTTATTTGATAATTTTCATCTAATAATCTTTTTAGTGTATATACATGCGTATATCCTTTAATAGTACTTGTAAACATATTATTTTTATTAAAGTAATCTCTATCCTCAAAAGTCTGAATTTTTTTTATTTCTTTTAATATTTCTGGATTTTTTTCAACATAATTATATATTTCAACTGCAATAGATTTTACTTTTTCTATTTCTTTTTCCATCAATTTTATTTTATCACTTATAGTTAATCCCTCAGAATTCTCTGTTTCGTTCAAATTATAAGCGTTTAGTATAAATTCAGTTTCTTTTTTTAGTAGATTCATATTTTCTTGAGATAATCCTGTCTGAAATTCATATTCTTTTTTTAATTCTTTAAATTCTAAATTTTGCTCTTCTTTAATTTTATTTCTTACAACATTTCTCCATTCATCTAATAAATACAAGTTTTTAAATCTTAATTCCATTTCTTGCTCTAAATTTGTTTCTATGGTATTGCTAACTCTTTTTAATCCAGCACTTATTTTTCTTACCCTATCTTTGTTTAAATATATATGCTCTGCATAATATTTATTTATATTCGACTCTTTATTTATCTTTAAAATCTGAGAAAAATATCTTTGATAAAACTTATTTTGAGTTATTTTCTTTTCCTCAAATTGAACAAGAATATTATAAAATAATTCTAAATTTTGCGATATATTTTTCCCCTCTAAAAATATATCAAATATATCAATTGGTCTTCTGAGTTCTCCGACTATTTCTATCTTCTCGTTCAAATAATTTTTAAAATATTCTAACACCTCTTTCTCATGCTCTTTAATGCTCAATCCATTCTGTTCTCCCAAGAACAATACTAATAATAAAATTTTTAAATTTGTCTCCGTATAATCATTTTTATTAAATTTTGTTAAATTAATTTCTACATCTGAATTAAATTTTATAATCTTTTCTATCTCTTCTTTTTTTACATTTAAAACAGATGAGGAATCTATTATCGTATTCGTAAATCTTTTAAGCTCATCAACATCCATATTCCTATCTGTATTTTTTAAAAAGTAATAAATATTAATCAACCCTCTGGGTTTAGAATCAAATATTTCATAAAACGGATCTAAAAATTGGACTTTTTCTTTTAATAGCTCTTCTAAAGATAGTGAATCTTTTTTACATTTAAAAGTTTTCTTATTCTCTAAACTCAAGGTTTTTAACTCATATCTTAACGCTGGAGATAATACCTTTTTTAAATAATCATAAGCTAAAGTCTGCCTAATCTCCAATGCACTTTTCTTTTCAAAAGTTTGAACCATAAGTTCTTTATCTAAAAGTCCATCCTCTTTCAAATAACTAAGAGTTATTGTTTCTTTAAAAGTCAAATAATCTCCTGCAACAAAAACAACTATATTTGAGTGAGATAGATATCTTAAAAGTGTTTCTAAAACCATTAAACATCTTTTATTGCTTATATCAACATCATCAAAGAATATAAAAATCAGTGGATTAGTCTTTTTATTGTTCTTTCTAAATTCTATAAACTCATCTATAAAAATCTTAAACTTTTTAGATAAATCTATATTTTCTCTGATAACCTCTTCATTTTTTTGAACATAGTTATGAATCGTATCTTCAACTGATAAACTACTTTTATAAGTATCCTGTCTTAAAAAATATGATTTTTTTAAATCTTCAAATCTAGCTTTTAATTTTTTTATTTTTTCCTCATCTTTTTCATTAAAATAGTAACACCTCTCCTCTACTTTAAATAGATCTTTTATAATATTAGAAAAATGAGCTATAATCCATCCTATAACACTCGAATCATCATCCATGTCTTGTGGAACAATAATCGGTAGTATCGTATCTACATCTTTAGCAACATGTTTAACTACATCCTTCTCTTCAGTTTTATCTGAGTTTATTACATCATCTATTTGTCCTAATTTATACTTCAATGTCAGTTGAACTGAAGTTTTTCCAGCACCTCTTTCTCCTAAAATAGAAAATATATTATTGTGGTGCTTAAAAAATTCATCATCTGATGGTTTTATTAATCCTGTTTTGTTCTCACCTTGTGTCTCTACCGGCGTTATATTTCCTCTAATTTTTTCAATCTCTGAAAATATACTTTCATAATCTGGTATCAAAATTCTTAAAGTATCATCATCTAATACTCTAGCCCCTATCTTTACCCCTTTTTCTTCTTGCATCATCTATCCCCTTATATATTTTTATAGTAACTCTTCTAAAAATTTTTCTAAACTTTCTTTTGGATTTAATCCCTCTCCTACTATAGTCTCAATTCCTCTCTTTTTCAATATCTCTGTCTGAATCGGGTTAGCAGTTGGTAAGAATATATATAGCTTCGGTCTCGAACTTCCATTATTAGCTTTATCCCAAATTTTATCCAATTTATATATCAACAGTCTTATATTTATATCCGTTAAACTATATCCTATAAACAGTATTGATTTACCTAAAATGTCTGATCTTAATTTCATATCTAAAGGTGTTTCAAAATCGAGCCTATCAAAATAACTTTTTTCTGTTAAAACAATTGTCTTTTCATCAGTCATATCTCCATGTAATTTTATTAATTGAGTTCTATCTGACCTTATCTTTACAATATCATCTACGTATACAACTTTTTTATATTGATTTCCCCAAACTTTAAAGGCCTGCTCTAAACAGTGATCATAATTGGTAGTATAAACAATCGGAAATTTTAATCTCGCTATATATTCATGTATTTTTGATTTTTTTATTTCATCTTTTGAAATATTCCACTTCTCTTCCATCCACTCTCTTAAACCTTCAAGACCTTCTTTTATTTCATAATACTCAGCTAACGCTAAGCTTTCTCCATAACCAGCAAAAACTCTTGAGTCATACCCTAAATCTTTTGATAGCTTTTCAATTAATTGTGACCAATTTGGTAAGCCTAAGCTAGCTGATACGCCTGCTCCAACAAAAAGAATTACATTCTCTTTTTTTATTAATTTTTTAAGTTCTTTATTCATCATCTCCCCCCATCAAATGTCTACACAATCTTTTCAAAGCCTTCTTTCTCATTGAAATCTCATTTTTTCTATTTCCCATCTCTGAAAATGTTTGCCCTTCTCCCTTTGGTTCAAAAACACAATCCCATTGGAATTTTCTATCTCCTCTCGGAGTATCCACAATCTTTCCTTTTATTTTTCCTTTAAAAGTTTTTATTTTTCTACCATCACAATAAGCTACAATTGTCTTAGCAGTGGCCTTTCCACTTCCTGTTTTAGATGAAAAATATTGAGAAAATTTATCTGCTTTTAATTTATCCCAAAATATCTGTGTTAAACCTCCTGGAAATCCATTTAAATCTTTCAATTCTAAACCTGTTTGCTCTACGATAACTGGCTGCCTAATAGAATTAAATGCCTTTATTATTTTATCTTTAACTATTATTTCCATATCTTCATTTTGAATCTCATCTATTTTTATAGAGGCTTGTAATATTTCAATATCATCTACTTGCTCCTCAATAATTCCTTTTACTTCTTTAAATTTATACTCATTTGATGATAAAAAATAAATTTTTCGATTTCTATTTTTATTTGACATATATCCCCCATTCTTCACTTTATATTTTCTTATTTCTTACTTACCCCAATTAAAGCTTTTTTTAGACTATACTTTCCTGACTCTATACCTCCAAAATACTTTAAAGACATCTCATTTTTAAAATAATATATACCATATTTCAACGTTGAATTTTCTTCAGTTAAAGTATAAGATTTACGTTTTTGTTGTATAATGTCATCAACAACTTTTTTATTAGGATGCCATCCTCTATTATTAACTGTTGGACAATTTATAAAACATTCTTTTACATTTTTAAAGATTAAATCCCTTTGGTAATTACCTATCGATCCATGATGAGGTATTTGAATTACTCCAATATCATCTATCACTGACCTATAGGCCTTCTTTAAGCTTTGTAATTTCTTTCCTTTTACTTTAGATTTAGGTAAGATACTATCATATATTGCTTTTAAATTTTTAAAAAATAATATCTGATCCTTTTCTTCTAACTGTTGAGCTTTTTCAGCTAAAGCTTCTACGTTTAGATTTTCTACCTCTATCCCCAATAAATTTGATATCATTTTTAAAAGCTCTTCTTCTTGCCTTGTATCCTCTGAATCTAAATTAAATGGAATAAATATCCAATCTAAATTTATATTTATTGAGTAAGTTAATCTTTTTCCACTATCTATCTCAATTATGTCGCCCGCATTTTCCAAATCTTTTAAGCTTAAACTTTCTTTTTCTTTGAATTCACTATCTAATTTTTCATTATGTTTATTTACAACTAATAGCTGTCCTGTATACTCTTTCCTATTTAAATATTTCTTAAAATCCATAGTCATATTAAAAAAATCGTTAATTTTTTCTATATTTTTTTAATTCTTCTACCTTCGCTAAGCTTTGAAAGTCCATTATAATGATCCTCATGAAAATGACTAATTACCAATAAATCTATTTCTGTGATATCTTTATAATTTTTTTCAATTAAATCATTTAGATTTTTTTGATTTTTTGAACCGCAATCAAAAATAAAATGAAAGTCTTCTCCTATTTTTTCTCCATGAAAACCACCATGCCCTACTGGATAGACACTTCTTTCTGCTACAATATACATATTCTCATCTATACCATATTCCACTTTATTCTTCCTCCCATTTTTATTTTTAAACTAGTTTCCCACCACTAATTAATAGTTATATTATAACCTTTATTCCAATTATTCTCTATTTGAAACTTTTTTTAATATTTTTAAAATTTCTTCAAGATTAATTTTATGAACAAAAGTATTTTTTTCTATGATTAACACCCTTTTTTGTTTCTTTATAGGACTATTTTGAACTTAACTTTAAACCCTCTAGAGAGATAAACGCATTATCAATCTAGAAGGTTTTTTAGTTTTTACTATATCTCGCTAAAGAAACTTTAGCTTATCTATCCTTATACATCTCATCGTAATATTTCTGATAGTCACCAGAAGCTACCTCTTCAACCCAAGCTTGGTTATCTAGATACCATCTGATAGTCTTTTCTATTCCATCAGTAAACGCAGTCTCTGGATACCATCCTAACTCAGTTACAATCTTTGTAGGATCGATAGCATAACGTGCATCATGCCCTAGTCTATCCTGAACATAAGTGATAAGGTCATAGTTAATATTTTCTACCTCTGTAGTCAATACTGATCTATACTCTGGCTCATCCTTCATTATTCTAGCTATAGTATCTATAGTCAGTTTTACAATATTGATGTTTTGCTCCTCGTTGAATCCACCGATATTGTATATCTCATGAGCTGCTGCCTTTGATATAACCATATCAATTCCCTTACAGTGATCCATAACATAAAGCCAATCTCTTACGTTATCTCCCTTTCCATAAACCGGTAACTTCTTACCAGCTAAGATATTCTTAATAATTAAAGGAATCAACTTCTCTGGGAAGTGGTAAGGTCCGTAGTTATTAGAACATCTAGTTATATTGAATGGGAACTTATATGTCTCTCCATACGCCATAACTATCATATCCGATGCTGTTTTAGAAGCCGAGTATGGGCTACGAGGGTCAAGAGGAGTCGTCTCTAAGAACATAGCCTCTCCATAAGTTTGTAAGTCCACTCTTCCAGATGCGATATCTTTTACAGCTTCATCTAGAATTAACTCTTTTGCAGTCTCCCAATCCTTAGCTAAACTTCCATACACCTCATCCGTTGAAACATGATGGAACTTCTTCCCCTCTTTATAGATAGGATAACCATTGCCATCCTTTCCAACAGTCCAGAAAGATTTAGCAACCTCCATCAGGTTTTGTGTTCCAAGAATATTCGTCTCTAAGAATATCCCAGGATTTTCTATACTACGATCCACATGAGACTCAGCAGCAAAGTTAACAACATAATCTATATCATGAGCCATGAATATATTCTCTACTAACTCACGGTTACAGATATCTCCCTTAAAGAAAGTTACTCTGTTATCTTTTAACTCCTCTCTTATAGTCCCAAGATTACCTGCGTAAGTTAACTTATCTAAGATAACTATCTCTATATTTTCATATTTTTCTAACATATATTTTACAAAGTTAGCACCGATAAACCCAGCACCACCTGTTACAAGATACTTTTTCATACTAAAGTTCCCCCTTTTCTCTCATCTCTTGTAAGAATCTATCTATTCCACTTTCCCAAGTTGGTAGTTTCTCACCTATTATACTTTCTAATCTGCTACTATCTAACTTTGAATACTCTGCTCTAGGTGCTGGCAATACGAAGTCACTACTTTTAGCTCTATTCAGAGTCCCAGTCCAACCTATACTTTCTAATACATACTTTGCTTGGTCATACTTTGATGCAACTCCACTATTACTCAGATGGTAAAGACCATACTGTTTAGTCTCTATCAACTTCAGTGAGTAAAGTGCTAAGTCATACGAATATGTTGGCACTGATGTTTGGTCATCTACGATTCCTAAAACATCTCTAGACTTACTCCAGTTGATAACTTGCTTGTTGAAGTTATTGTTGGCTATACCAAAAACCCAAGAGGTTCTGATAACAAAACTGTTCTCATAAGCCTCTAAAACCAATCTTTCACCCTCAGCCTTCGCCTTTGAATAAACAGAAAGTGGACTAACTTCATCACATTCTATATATGGTGATTTTTTCTCTCCATTAAACACAAAGTCAGTACTGTATGTAACATACTCTGCCCCAATCTCTTTTGCAACAATTGCTAAATCTCTTGGTGCATATGCATTAAGCTTATAGCACATCTCAGACTCTTCTTCTGCTTTATCTACATTATTATATGCAGCACAATTTATAATTAGTTTTATCTCTTTTCCTTTTACAAACTCTCTAACTGCATCTATATTCGTAATATCTAACTCTTTGTAGTCTGTGGCTATAAAATCTAAATCTTTCTCTTTAAAAATTCTGCTAAAATCATGCCCTAACTGTCCGTTAGCTCCTGTGATTAATATCATCCTATCACCACACCACTCTTTACGAAAGCAGCTAAAGTTTGTTGAAGTTTATCCTTCTCAGATAGTAAAATAGTATCCTCTGATAACCCATATTTTTCTAGGTTCCACTCTATACCTACCTCGCTATCGTTCCAAAGAATTCCCGAATCAAACTCTGGTGCATAGTAGTCTGTACATTTGTATAAAAACTCAGTGTTGTCCTCTAAAGTTAAAAACCCATGTGCAAACCCTGGTGGGATGTAAAACATCTTTTTGTTTTCAGCAGTTAATTCCACTAAGTAGTACTTCCCAAAAGTAGGAGAGTCTTTTCTTAAATCCACAGCTACATCTAATACAGCTCCAGCAGTAACTCTTACTAATTTTCCTTGAACATGCTGAGTTTGGAAATGCAGTCCTCTAAGAACTCCTTTTTTAGATTTAGAGTGGTTGTCTTGAACAAACTCGATATCCATTCCAATCTCTGCAAAATCTTTACGAGAGTAGCTCTCCATAAAGAAACCTCTATTGTCACCAAACACTGTTGGCTCTATTACTATTAAATCTTTTATTCCTGTTTCAACTCTATTAAACTTTCCCATTATCTCTCCTTAATCAAATCCATTAAGTATTCACCGTAGTGTGATTTTAACAGTGGCTTTGCTAAAGATTCTACTTTTTCGGCAGTTATCCATCCATTTTTATATGCTATCTCTTCTAAACAAGCTACCATCACACCTTGACGACTTTGGATTGTTTTAACAAAGTTAGACGCTTCTAAAAGTCCATCATGAGTTCCTGTGTCTAACCAAGCCATTCCTCTACCTAAGCTCAGAACATTTAGAGTTCCTTCGTTTAAATACATCTCGTTTAGAGTTGTTATCTCTAACTCTCCTCTGTGAGATGGCTGAACTTTCTTAGCTTTTTCTACTACAGTGTTGTCATAGAAGTATAGTCCTGGGATTGCAAAGTTAGATTTTGGATTCTCTGGCTTCTCTTCTAAAGAAATAGCCTTACCATTCTCATCAAACTCTACCACGCCAAATGACTTTGGATTGTTAACGTAGTATCCGAATATTGTAGCTCCAGTTTCTCTCTTTGCTGCTTCTTTTACGATACCAGTTAATCCGTGGCCATAGAACATATTGTCCCCTAATACTAAGGCACAAGAGTCATTTCCAATAAAGTTTTCTCCTATGATAAACGCCTCTGCTAATCCATTTGGTGCATCTTGGATAGCATACTCAATCTTTAATCCTAAGTCCTTTCCACTACCTAATAGCTCCTCAAATGTACCAATATCTCTAGGTGTAGATATTATTAAAATATCACGAATACCTGCTAACATAAGTACTGACAATGGATAATAGATAAGTGGCTTATCGTATATTGGAACTATTTGCTTACTAATTGCCTTTGTTACTGGGTATAATCTCGTTCCAGATCCCCCTGCTAAAATTATTCCCTTCATATTCAACCCCTTTATATTTTTATGTTTCTTAAATACTCTTTTAAATCCTCACTTGTTTCAGAACTACGTAGTCCAAACTCTATATTAGCTTTTAATAATCCAATTTTATTGCCTATATCGTACCTTTTTCCCTCGAAGTCATAGGCTAAAACTTTTTTATTATCATTTATCATAGCTAAAATAGCATCTGTAAGCTGAATCTCTCCACCTTTACCAGCTTCTGTTTTTTCTAAGTAGTTAAATATATCCGATGTTAATAGATATCTTCCTAAACATGCTTTAAGTGATGGAGCTTCTTCTAACTTTGGTTTCTCAACAAAATCAGACATAACTACAGTTCTAGAATCAAGATCCTCTACTGGTTTTACTACTCCATATTTAGATACATCCTTTGGATCTACCTCTTGAACACCTATTATAGAAGAACCATATTCATTATACTTCTCTATAAGTTGTGCTGTTACCTCTTTATCAGGATTATACATTATATCATCCCCAAGAGCTATTACAAAAGGTTCATCTCCTATAAAACTCTTAGCTTTTAATACAGCATGCCCTAATCCTAATGGATGGTTTTGTCTTACATAATATATATTAGCCATACCATGAATAGTCTCAACTTTTTGTAAAAGTTCATCCTTTCCACCTCTAGCTAATGTATTTTCTAACTCAAAAGAGTGATCAAAATGATCCTCTATTGAGTTTTTATTTCTTCCTGTTACTATTAATATATCTTCTATTCCAGACTCTACTAGTTCTTCTACTATATATTGCAGTGATGGTTTATCAACTATCACCAACATCTCTTTGGGTTGAGCTTTAGTTGCAGGTAGAACTCTTGTTCCTAATCCTGCTGCTGGAATCACTGCTTTAGTTATTCTTTTCATAAAATTTAAACTCCTATCTTTTACTTTCTTATAAACTCTTGTTCTCCAGGTAAGTATGGAGACATTTCTTTATATTTTCTTCCTATAAATATTTTGAACCCTCGAGAGTTTGGTCTTGCTATAAAATCTCCCTTTTCATTATAATAAGGCTCTTTATTCAAAACTAACCCTTGAAACTTGAAAGAAGCTCTAATATTTAAAAGAAATAAAAATAACACTAATACTACTTTTATTTCCTTTGAAAATCTACTGTTGAATAAATCAAAGATATTTCCAAATAAAACAAATCCATACATTATAAAATAAGCTCCAATTCTTCTTGACAAATCCCCTGGAAAAGCATATTCTAAATCAAATGCAAATAAGGTACCTATTATAAATAAATTAGCATAATAACTTTCTAGCAAACAAATTTCTTTATTTTTTAAAATCCTACTAAATATTTTTACTTTTTTACAATTAATAATAACGATATAAGTTAGTATAACTAATATCTGATATTTTAAATTTCCTATATTTGAAAATTTATCGCTTCCATAATAAAACAAATATGAATACTGTGGCAAAATTTTATTAACTATAATTGGTAACACTATTTTTAAGTTTAAGTAAATAAATAAATTTCCTAAAAATAATATATCTGCTCTAATTCTTTTCTTTGGAACAAATGGAAATAACAAGCATATTATCGCACTAGAATGGAACAATAAGCTGCATAAAAAAACTATTGTGATATATTTTTTTATTTTTTTCTCCAAAATTAATTTTGTATAGTAAAAAATAATAGCAATAGATAAATATTGCATTACTATATGATTTGCCTCAAAAAATCCATTTGAAAGCTTCATAAACAAGACCAATGACAGTATTGGAGATAAAGAATCTCTATAAATCCCTCTATAAATATAGTAAAATGTAATCCCACCTGTAATCAAAAAAAAATATTGTGGATGTCCTAAAATTCTAGTCAATTCATATATTTTTTGAATTCCAAATTCTAAATCACCAAACATTTTTTCTACAACAGGATGATTTTTCTGACTTACATCTCCTACTATCCAATACCAAAAATAATCATACCCTACATCAAACCTTATCATAGAAAGTATTGCTAAAATTATTGTTGTAACTTTATAATATTTTTTTTCTTTATTTGTTAGAATTCCTAAACTTCCAAATATTAAAACTAAAAAATGAATTATAAAGAATAAATTAAACATCTTTTAGTTCTCTACCTACACTTTCTAAGGCTACCTCTATAACTTGATGCATATCATAGTATTTATAATTTCCTAATCTTCCACCAAAAATTATATTAGTTTCTTTATCTGCTAATTCTCTATATTTTTCAAACAACTGATTATTTTTATCATTATTTACTGGATAATAAGGTTCATCTCCTATTTTCCAATCAGCTGGATACTCTTTTGTTATTACTGTTTTTTCTCCAGTTCCATATTCAAAATGCTTATGTTCAATAACTCTTGTATAAGGAATCTCTCTTTCTGTATAATTTACAACAGCTACCCCTTGATAATTCTCACAATCTAAAACTTCATGCTCAAATTTTAAAGATCTATACTCTAACGTTCCAAATTTATAATCATAAAACTCATCTATCATTCCTGTGAATACTACTTTATCGGCTAGAGCTGTTAATTCCTCTCTATTTTTAAAGAAATCTACTGATAATTTTACATCTACTCCCTCTAACATTTTTTCAGCTATTAAATTATATCCACCTTCTGGAATCCCTTGATATTTATCGTTAAAGTAGTTATTATCATAAGTAAATCTTACCGGTAATCTTTTTATGATAAAAGCAGGAAGTTCTGTTGCACTTCTTCCCCATTGCTTCTCTGTATATCCTTTAATTAATTTAGTATAAATATCTGTTCCAACAAGAGATATTGCTTGTTCTTCTAAATTTTTAGGTTCTACTATTCCTAACGCTTTCTTTTGTTCTTCTATCTTTGCCTTAGCTTCTTGTGGAGTAACCACTCCCCAAAGTTTATTAAAAGTATTCATATTGAATGGCAAATTATATATCTCACCTTTATAATTTGCTATTGGTGAATTTGTATATCTATTAAACTCTACAAAAGAATTCACATAATCCCATATTTTTTTATTACTTGTATGGAATATATGTGCTCCATATTGATGAACATTTATTCCCTCTATATTTTTACAATAGATATTTCCACCTATATGGTCTCTCTTATCTATTACTAAACATTTCTTTCCAGCTTTTTCAGCTTCATATGCAAATGTAGCACCAAAAAGTCCTGCTCCCACTATTAAATAATCATATTTTTTCATTTCCAACCCCTTTTCAATACTTTTTTTAAAACCTCAGTAATTAATTTCTCTTTTAAAATTATTAATACTAAGAAATAAGATATTCCACCCACCAGTATTTTTAAAATTAAGCTTATATAAATATTTTCCACTCTATACATTTGAAGAAGAAATAGAAATAATCCCATAGATAAAGTTGCAAATATCGGTTTAAATAATTCAATATCAAGTTTTATAAACTTTAAATACCTATATCCTAAAATTATTTGAGTTAATGTAACCATTCCTTCTGCAATTGAAGTTGAAATAGCAGCCCCATCTTGAGCATACTTCGGTATCAGAATCCAATTTAAACCAAAATTCACAATTGCTCCTACAATAACTGATATCAATACTTTCTTTTCTTCTCCTCTTGGATAAAGAATCTGTATTCCTATAAAATTAGACAACGCAATAAATATAATTAACGGCGTTAAATATTTCATTGTATTAATAGCTTCTATAAAGCCTATTCCAGAAAAAATTAAAACAATTTCTTTTGAAGTTAAATATAGGCCTAAAAAGCAAGGTAGTGAAATTATCATTATAAATTTGATAGCTTTCTGAAGAAGTGATTTTAATTCATTTTCTAAACCATTATGGATATAATTTGATATTCTTGGTAACATAACAGCTCCTAAAGAAGTTACAATTCCGAGAACTAATTTAATTAATTTTATTCCAGAAGAATATAATCCCACAGCTGTTTCTGTTGATCTATATCCAAGCATTACACTATCTAAATTTGTATATATACTTATAGCTATATTCATACTAAAAATAGTTAAAACTGGCTTTAAATGTCTTTTTATATCTAGGTTTTTAAAGCTTAACTTTGTAAAAGTTCTTAACTTAACGAAATTAAAGATATTTGATCCAACTGTTGAGAAAACTGTTATAGCTCCATAGGCTACATAATCTGTTTTATCTTTTACAAAAGTAAATATCAATATCAATGAAACTATTCTAAATATCGTACTTCTAATCGTTATATATTTATATTCTTCCATCCCTTGATAAAACCATTCAACCCCTATAAATGTTAGAAATATATTTAAACTCATTATTTTTAAAAGTGTTATTTCTTTTCCTAAGACTCCAAGATATAATCCTAAAAAATAAAGTATAATTACCAATAATGTTACTATTAAATTTAAAAGAAAAATCTCCGAGGTTGTTTTTTCTAATTTTTCCTTATTATCTCTAACTTTTGCAACTTCTCTTATTCCATATAGCGGAATACCTAAGCTTGCAAACATTAAAAAATATGCCGAGATGGAATTGGTAAATGTTACCTTACCAATTCCATCTGGATTTAAAACTCTTGACACGTAGGGAAATGTTATAATCGGAAATAATAAATTAGTTATTATTCTAAGTCCATTAAATAAAAAATTAATTATTAGTTTTCTCTTCATTTTAATTTAAATCCTGGTTTATACTTTTTATGTAGTCCTAATTTTCCTTTCATTCCATCATTTATAGCTGTCTTTATAAATAAATACTCTTCATAAGTTCTTTTTTTCAAAATATATTTTATAAGATTTTTTATTTTAATTTCATAGCAATATCTCAAATATGTTCTTTTACAAAAATGTTTTTTTAACATATGCGCTTGATTCCTAATTCCATAATAAGACTTCCAATTTATATCTTTATTTAACTCCACACTTACATTATGATGAACTTCTAATTCTGGATAACATTTTATTTTATATTCTTTACTTATTCTATAAGAATGCTCTGTATCATCATACCAAATAAAATAATCTCTCTCTGGTAATCCAACAGTTGATAGTACGTCTTTATTTAAAAAAGTCCCAACATAGCTAAACGTATTCAAATAAAAGAAATTTTGTTTATACATTTCTTCTGAAAAAATTTGTACTTTATTTTTTTTATTTATATTTCTTCTATGAATTAAATCTATTTTACCATTGTTTATAACTTTACTACATATTGCTCCAATTTTTTCATGTTTTTTTTCACTAGATAATATTTTTAAAAATTTATCAAATATTGTTTTTTCTGGAATTGCGTCATCATCAGATATATAAATCCAATCAAAATCATTTTTATTATCTCGTATTGATTTTAACCCCTCATAAAATCCGCCACTTCCTCCTAAATTCTCTTTTAAAAAAATAACCTCTTTTTCAAAGTTTCCTTTCTTCTGCAACCATATTTCTAAAAATTCTTTACTCCCATCTGTACTATTATTATCTACTATTAATACTTTTTCTGGAAAAACATTCAACTCTTCATAGCTCTTCAAAACTTCTTTCAGTAATGTTATTCTATTGTAACTTACTATTAATGAAATAATATTTTTTGACATTTTTTCTCCTAATTTCTAATAAATGTATTTTATTTTCTTAATAACTATTTTTCAAAATTTTTTTAAAACCTATTTAATATAATAATTAAACTAAATACAATTCTTCCCAGAATAGAGTTATTTGTATATGGATAATCCTTAATTATAAAAATAACTCTTTTAAATAATGATTTTTTTAAACCTAAAATCTCTTGGAACACCTTTTTTTTATCTTCTATCATTAATTTATTATATACTCTTTCTATCTCTTGAGGTTGATTAGAAATTTTCGAATTAATTGAACCATATTTTTTTAATATTTTTATAACTTTTCTTCTAAACGATAAGCTAGCTCCAGAAACATTTTGCTGATGTTGTCTATATAATATATATGAGTTTTCATCATATACTACCTTTGAAAAAATATTCCCAACAATATAAATAAAATGATCATGTAAAAATATTTTTTGAGAATCTATTTTTTCAATTCCTTTCTTTAAAATAAACAAATATTCTTTTGTGAATAAAGATGTGCATCCATATAAATCATTCTGAAATATTGAATTTCTCAAAGTCGGTATTACTTGTTTTTTCATTTTAGCCTCTTTTATATTCAAATTACAATCTGTTAAAGTTAAATTTGAAAAATATAATCCAATATGATTTGAATGTTTTTTTAAACTCTCTTCTAATTTTAATAATGCTTTTTCAATCTTTTCCGGAAGCCAATAATCATCTTGATCACATAAGCAATAATAATCATAATTTTCTTCAACTAGATAAAGTAATTTAAAAAAACTTTCTACTACCCCTATATTTTTTTCTAATAACAATTCAATTTTACTTGAATATTTTTTTTTATATTCTAATAATATTTCAGTTGTTTTATCTTTAGAGCCATCATCTCTTATTATAATTTTGATATTTTTATGAGTTTGATTTAAAAGACTATCTAATTGCTCTTTTATATATTTTTCTCCATTATATGTTGACATAAGAACAGCTACTTTTTGCATAATAATTTCACCATTTTAAATCTCTCTTAATTTTAGAACTTGATATTCCCGGTGTTCTTTCAAAATATTTTACAATACAATATTCTTCTAAAAAATCAAATTTGCCCTTCCAGTCATCACCCATAATAAAAATATCTATATCGTGTTCTTTTATATCATTGACTTTTTGATTCCAATCTTTTTCTGGAATAACTTTATCTACATATCTTATAGCTTCTAATATTAATTTTCTTTCACCATAAGAATGGTATGACTTTTTACCTTTTATTAAATTAAATTCATCAGTTGATAATCCTACAATTAAATAATTTCCCTGTTCTTTTGCTTTTTTTAAAATATTTATATGGCCCCAATGCAGTAAATCAAAAGTTCCATATGTGAGCACTTTTTTCATAATCCTCCTCAAAATATATATTTATTTTTATATGATTAATTCTTTAACTAATCTTTCAGATGATTTTCCATCTAAGAATTTATGATTCTTCATCTTAAATTCTATTATATCTTTTTTCTTTATTTTTTTTTGTTTAATTATTTTAATTATATCTTCTGTTGTTTTTGCTAAAGAGTTCTTTATTATAAAATCTTCATATAAATAATAAAATCCTCGTATATCTCTTTCATAATGTTCTAAATCATAAGCATAAAAAATAACAGGCTTATCTAATAAAACAAACTCTAATGCCACAGAAGAATAATCCGTTATTAAGTAATCTGATATTAGAAGTATATGATTTATATCTGGATAAGTTGATAAATCTATTGTATATTTTAAATCATTATCTAATTTTATTTTTTTCATATGTGGATGAAGCTTTAAAATTATTCTGTAATCATCACCTAACTCTTTTTCCATTAATATTAAATCAATATTTAAATCTGATGATTTCAAATCATCATCTCTAAATGTTGGCGCATATAAAATTACTTTTTTTCCTTTTATATCTTTTAAATCATTTCTTAATTTTTTTTCAATACTATTTTTATTTTTTTCATCAAAGAAAAAATCAGTTCTTGGCACACCTAATACCTTTACTTTATTTTCCTCTACTCTAAAGGCAGATGAAAATGGTTTTTTCCAAATATCTGATGATACTAAAATAGAGTTTATTATTTCACCTTCTTTACTTAAAATAGATTTACTCTCTATAATTTCTGCTTTAGAATCTTGACCAAATCTTTTTATTGCACCTGTCGCATGCCAAACTTGTATATACCTAGTTTCTTTCGAAGGAAATATTCCAAACTCTAAAAATTTATGAAGATGAGTATATACAATCCAATATTCCGAAGTAGCTAAATGATAAGCTGACTTTATATTTCTCATACTTGTTATTGGATAGTTCTTCACTTTCTTAGTTTTAGTTATAAAATTACATTCAAATTCATTTTTTAAATTATTGTTTATATAATTATAAATATACTTAGTATTGTTTAAACTATCATTATCAATAAATGCTATTTTATTTTTTTTTATTTTTAAATTTTTTTTTAAAATATTATATATTATAGAATAAATCTTGAGTATAAAATTTTCCATTTTATTTTATCTCCTTATAGTCAGTTTTCAAATAGTTTTTTTTATATTTATAAACCATCTTTTCTTTTTTAAAATTTTCAAATAATTTTTTATTATTTTTTTGATACTCTATTTTATTATTCAAAATTTGATTAAAATCTACCAATAAGTTATTCTCTACATTTAATTCAATTCCATTTTTATCCAATAAATCTTTATTTCCTACACAATTCGTTAAAATCAAAGGAAGACCTATTGATATAGCCTGTAATACAGATAACGGTAGCCCCTCCCATAACGAAGTGGATAAGTAAATGTCACCTTTACAAAGTTCTTCTAATACCTCTTTCTGAGTTTTCCAACCAGTAATATTTATATTTGGACTTTTAAGGTCTTCTCTAAGCTCTCCATCGCCAATCCAAGTAAATTGAATTCTCTTATCATTTAAAAACTCTTGAGCTATTTCATTAAATAATTTTGGATTTTTTTGATATGTTATTCTTCCTACTGTAACAATATTTATAATATTTTCATCTTTTTCCACTACAGGTAATTGTTTTGGAATCTCTATTCCGTTGAATATATAACCAGCTTTAGTAATTCCTTTACTCTTCATATATTCAGCTTCTGATTTTGAACAAGCTATAATCTCTCCACCCATATACATCCCAATCTTTTCAAATAGTATATACAAATTATTTTTAAGATTTGACACATCTTTTCTTAAAAAAGAAACCCCATGAGTTGTATATAAAATTTTATCTTGCTGATTTTTCAATCTTCCAACTACCCTTCCTATAAACCCAGCTTTAGAAGAATGAAGATGAATTTTATCATATTTTTTTTCTGACAAAATTTTATATAAATCTTTCCCTGCTAAGAAATCTTTTTTTAAATTTATCTCCCTAGTAGCATTCTCCCAATGAATAAAATTTACATTTTCTGAAAAATCCTCTTTAAAATTTTCTTTAAAATTTTCTCTTTTAGCATACAAAATTGTATGATTAAATTCAGGAAGACCATTAACTAAAGAAACTATAAAATCATATACTCCACCACTAAAACATTCTGCAACGTGTAATATCTCTTTCTTCACCTAATATGCCCCCTTCTTACCAATTACATTTTTCACTGTCTTTATAAGTATTATAATATCTAACCATAAACTCCAGTTTCTTATGTAGTATAAGTCTAAAGCTATTCTTTCATCATAATCCTCTACATCCGATCTTCCATTCGCTTGCCACATCCCTGTTATCCCTGGCTTCACTTGGAATATCTTTTTACCCATCTCTGTTCCATAATACATATCTACTTCTTTTTGTACTACAGGTCGAGGTCCAACTAAGCTCATCTCACCTTTTAACACATTTAAAAACTGAGGAAACTCATCTAATGACGTTCTTCTCAAGAAAGCCCCAGCTGGTGTTATTCTAGGATCATTTTTTAGTTTAAAGTTTGTATAAAACTCATCTCTAATAGCTTCATCCTCTGCTAACATCTTTTCCAATCTATCCTCTGCGTCTATATACATCGAACGGAACTTATGCATCTTAAATGGCTGTAAATCTCGACCAATTCTATTATGAGAGAAAAGTGCTGGTCCTCCATCTTTTTTTATCTGTAATCCATATTTTATATATAACGGAACTAATAGCACCATTCCAACTAAAGCTCCACATATATCAAAAGCTCTTTTCATTATTCTTCTTTTTAAACTCATTATATTGTTTTTAGCAGATATAAGCAGTAAACCATCATAATCTTGAATCTCAGGATTAAACGTATACATCTTATGTAATCTTGGTATTATCTTAACTCTCTTAACTAAATCTTCAAACTCATCTACAACCAGATTTAAATCCTTGTTTGAAATATTTGGAAGAGCTACAATTACCTCTTTTACTTTATTTACTTTTATAAAATCTTTTAACGAATCTCTATTTGCTACAATCTTTTCTGTATCTACTAAAATCTCATTATTTTTATTTACATCCACAAATCCTAGGAAGTTATACATAGTAAAATTATTTTTATCTATTATCTCTCCTAAATCTTTAGCTGTTTCTCCAACACCTATTACTACAACATTTTTTCTCATATAGTTAGCAAAAGTCATTCTAATAAGTTTAGCTATTAGGAAGCTGTAAGCTAAAGCTACTGTTCCTAAAAGTAAGTACTTCCATAAACTATTTATCCCTGATGTGTGATACTCAATTATAGAGATTATAACCATATACTCTCCATAACATTTTAACTGCTTTTTTAACTCCTCCCATATCAAACATGTTTTGAACGAGTAGATATCATCTTTTAAATATAAAAATATATACAAGAAAAATGAAACATTTCTCATATTAACAGGTATATCTAAACCATTAGCTACGGCTCTAAACATGATATATTGAAGAAGAATCATTATTCCCCCAACTACATACCTTTTATGTCTATCCATCTTATTCCTTTCCCTATTTTAATTAAAATACCTTCACACTTCCTACATACTCTCTTCTGTAGTCTTTCAGCTCAACAGCTACCATTCTATCTACGATAGAGTTTAACTCATCTTGAATCTCTTTAAACTCTCTTTTAAGTCTCTCAGCTTCTGCCTCTGTAGGCACTCTCATCTCTTTTAAAATCAACTGATTCTCTAACAGCTCTACTCTTAAACCATTCTCAGCATTCAGATTATTTACATATGTTTTCGATATATCTATATACTGCTTTTCACGTAATCCCGAGTCAGCACTCATAGCTAGATCTCCACTCTCTAATATAGAGGCACTACGCTCTCCAGCAGAGTAGTTTTGCAATATATTCAGATATATCTTCTTTTTACTAGCCAGAGATTCTAAAGTCAGATTTATATACCTGTTCTCTCCTGTTAAAAATATCTTTTCTAGTACGATATCTTTAACCAGATGATTTGATCTTATAAAGTTAACTGTATCTCTATATCTCACGTCACTTGTTTTACTCAGCTCTACTCCTAAGCTATTATACTCATAGAATATCTCTTTTGTAGCTGCGTTCGCTTTTCTCTGCTCAATCTCAATCTTCAACCCATCCATCAGATTGTTTAAAGCTTTCATCGTATCTCTATAGTTATCGTACTGCTCTAAGTAATCATGGTGCTTTGCTGTACCTATCTCTAAGAAGTAGTTTATATAGAATGTCGGAAACTCTAATACCAACTTCTCCTTCATCTCTTTCTCCATCTTAGAATCCTTTAAATTTAGAGTCACTCTATACTCTGTAGGAACATAAAGGTATCCGTCCTCTCCATCTTTCAGCCTATCTTCAACAACTTTTAAACTATCCTCTGGTAAAATTGGAGTGATAGTCACATCCTTCATCTCGCTTATTGGTAGTCCAAGTTTATCCACTAAATATCCCTTCAGTAAAACATCATTCAAATCAAAAGGTGTTTTATCTGGATTTAATCCCTGCTTCATCTCTTTATAAGTAAACCCGATTACAACCTCCTCTTTTGAGTATGAGTTCATACCAATAAAGAAAAACATCCCTATCGCCATTAACCCTTTACTAGCTTTTTTAAACGATGAGTAGAAGTTTTTAAGAAATGCCATCATTATCCCTAAGAACACTCCCATTACAGCTCCAACCGCTAAGATAAGCTTTGCTTTTGAGTTTGAAGTTATCTCAACTGGTGATGCTACTTGAATTAGCTTTCCATTGTCTATATGGTTCTCTTTTGCTTCCAATCTATTCGCTTTATCCACTATAGAGTTATAATCAGTTATTATCATCTTTAATCTTTCCTCTATATACTCTTGCTCAGCAGCGTTTGCCACTCTTAAGTTTTTGTTTATATAGATCAACTCTTTTAACTCCTCTTGAAGATTCAGAGATTCGCTCTCAGCTTTTAAGTAGTTTGACATCAGTTCTATATAATACTTCTCTCTAGCGTTATCCCCCAGAGCAATCTTTACACCTTTTGGAACAACTATATCATTATTTTCAAACTTATAGTTATCCAACAACCCTTTATAGTTTAAAGCCTCATCTTTTTTCTCTTTGATGCTGTTTTCCAATCTAAACTTTCTATTTATAAACTCACTTCTAAATTTCTCTTTATCTCTAACTATATTAGTCGCTAAAAGGTAGTTTTTTAACTCTTGGATTCTAATTCCCTCTAAATTTTCTAGTGCTATTCTTATATCTCTATAACCAAAACCATAAGAAACATAATCTAGTCTTGAATCCTCTCTTCCCTCTATTAAATCTTTTAGAGCTGATTTTCTAGATTCTAAAATTCTAATATAATCCTCATAGTTATATCTGCTATCCTCTAAAACACCTGTGTCAAACTCTTTGAATCTATATGTTGATTCATTTTGCTCTCTATAGTATGAGTTTAAGCTCTCTGCATAGTCTTGTAAAACTCTTTCACTCTCTGCAATGCTTCCAACTCTTAGCGTAATCTTATATGATGAAGGAACATAGTTAAGCACCTCTCCACTCTTAGCTAAAAAAGCCTTTCTATCCTCTATAGATTTAGGTACAATCCCTGTTATTTTAAATTCATCACGGAATTCATCCAGTGTTATTTTTTGCTTTATTCTAATATCATTTTCAGAGTATATCTTCTCTAATACATTTGGAACTAAAAAGTTACTCTCTACAAATGTTGAAATTTTTGGTGTTAATATTATCTCGGCTTTTTTTGAAATATTTCTTTCAAAAAGTGCTGCTCCTAAAGCCATTAAAGTGATTAAAACTGTTGTGATTGCAATTGTTCTTCTCTCTCTAACTAATATCATTAGCAGTTCAATTAAATCAATCTCATCATCATCGTGCCTAAACTCTGTAGAAACTTCGTGGTTCATCCTTTCCTCTCCCTTTTAAAATTTTATTTTCCAGAAATATTATAACATTTTTCTAATACTAAAAAAAGTAGAAACTTTTTTAAATTTTTTTAAAAAACCTTCAACAAGTATATTTTTAAATATAAAATTGTGTTATATCAGAACTTTAAGTTTGTTTTCAAATAAAATATTTAAAGACAAAAGGCCTAGAAAATTTTCTAGACCTTTTTCATTTAATTTATATGTATCTGTGAGTGTGAAGTTACTTGAGGTACACTGTTGAGTTTACTCACCTTTACTCCGATATCTTTTAACACTAAGGTGTTGCTTCCTGTAACTGCCATTCCAGCTATTGAAAGAATTATATATAATATTTTTAGTATCTTTACCATAGACCTACGCCTCTGATGGACTATCCACTAATGGTGCATTCTCTACGAAGAATTCAAATGCTCTAAGCTCTGCTCTCTCTGTCTCTATTCTAACTAAAGATGTCTCTCCTGATTTGATCTCCTTCTCTATCTGAGTTTTCCACTCTGTGTATGAATCATATCCTGAACCTGCTGGTAGTGGCTTTCCTTCGCTTTGTAGAATCTCAATATACATTAAAACTGATCTGTCATCTGTAAGCTCTCTTAAAAAATTACTCTCATTTGCTATCGACTTCTTTTTCTTCTCAATCTCAGCCTCTAAAATCCATTTTGCTTCTTGGTTTGTCATTTTTACTACCTCCTAAAATTTTTATTTTTACTTTTTCTCTCGAGATGGTTTAATCATATCACAGTTTTTTTTATAACATTAGCACTCCTGTCATATTGTATCGTTTTTCTTCAAAGTGTCCAGTTTGTTGTAATTTTTACTTGAAATTTTAACTTTTTAGTAGTATAAACATGTTGTAGTATAAAATCAAATTAGTTCTGGGAGGTGATGTAATGAGAAATCTGTTTTGTAAGCATGATTTAGAATTAAATGATGAGTTTGTCTCTGTATCTACTTTATCAAAGACGTTAAGTCTCTCTTCAAGAACAATCTATCGTTTGATTCAAAAGGAGAAGTTAAAAAGTATTAAAGTCAACGGTTATCATCTTGTTCAACTTTCTAGTCTAGAAAATATTATCGAGGAGGTTTAATGTTAAAAAGTATTATCAAAGAAAATTCTAGCAGTTTCATTTCTTGTAGATCCGAGAATGAAAAAATTAAAATTTTAGAAAATATTTTAGCAGAACATTTTACACCCTACATCTCAATGCATGACGCAGAAAAAAATTTCAACATCAAAATTCATATTTTAAGATACTCTATTAATTGTGAGAAAATCATAGCTATAAAAATAGGGCGACGAACTCTCTTAAAAACTTCTACACTTGTCCCTATTATTTTTTCAAAAAATAAAAATTTATTTTAGGGGGAAAAATATCATGAAACATAGAAAAAAAGTTGCTTATGAAAATCTAAACTATGCCTTTCAAAAGTTTAAAAATCTTGAAGGGATAACACTTTCTGAATTAAAAGCAGTAACTAGAAGATGTGATAAAACTTTAAGAAGATATATTCATCAAGAGATAATCTCATCTGAGTTCGCTTCGAATACACATATAATTTTTGTAAAAAGTTTACTCCCTGGTTTTATACCGCCTTCAAAAGATAATCTTCCCGACGCCATTAAAAATTTGGGCTTTTTTCCAGAGTTGAACTTCTTTTTTAATAACACACCTTATTCTATACAATTAAGTTTTAATGAAGGTAAACTACCTTTAAAGCTTATAAAAACTAAAAATAGAACTTTTGTTTGTCTCATCTCCTCTAAGTCTTGTATCGACAGACTTTTAAATCCTAAAAACCCTATGGTTAAAGCGATACTTTATAATTAGGAGATAATCTTATGAGATATATAATAAAAAATAACAGTATAAACAACTATACTCAACTATATAATGAAATTATTCACAACTGTAAATACAACCTAGAGGTTCTAGGTTTCGCGACTTTGCTGCTTTCAAAGCCACCTGATTGGAATATAAATACAAATGCACTTATGAAAGAGCTAAAAATTGGTAAGGATCGAGTGCTGAAACTACTCTCAGCACTCGAAAAAAATGGGTATATCTACAAACTGACGAATGTCCAGTTTGCTAAAAAGGGCGAACAGAAAGTTTTTTACTACATGTTTGATTGTAAAGAACTTCTGAAAGAAACTTTTCCTGAGGGTGCTCTGGAATCTACTTCGCAACTTCCTTTGATTGCACCACTACCCACTTCCCCAGATATGGATATCCCACATGTGGATATTCCAGATGTGGATACTCCACAACTGGAAAATGCCCCCTATACTAATAAAGATATTACTAAGACTATTTCTAACCAAGAAAATCTAAACAAAAAAAATACTAAACTAACTCTTAGAGAGTTTATATGTTCTGTTGTAGATGAAAAGACAGCAGCCAATATCCTAAATGCTAATCCGAATCTAACTCTAGAGGAGTTTCAAAATATCTATAAACGAATACTGCTAGAGTATAAAAAGAACTTTTGCAAGGATATAAACGCTGGTCTTGTGTTAGCGATAAATGGACGTTGGAAATTTAGAACTCAAGTTTCAGATGAAAGCGGTAACATCTCTGATGATGAGAAAACTCGTAGAGTTGTTACAGGAAATTATAACTACTATCTGAGCTATTTCAAAGAGATTGGTAGCTGTAATCCAAAAGAGATTCTTCAGAAGTTCCAAAAGGATTGCACAAAATATGATGCCAATATCGTGGATATCTACTCTGAGAAGTTAAAAAAAGAGCTAGGGATTTAATCCTTAGCTCCGCTAACTCTTATCATTTTATTAACTTTTACCTCTATTTTTTCCTAAAGCTATTCCAAATATTAAAAATGGAACTTCAAAAACTCTACTAGCACCAATTGCATTATCAAAAAGTCCCAGTATTATTAAATATACCCATAACACTATTCCAACTAAAGAATACAAATCCCTATACTCTTTATAAATCTTTAATAGTAAAAGTAATATCACTAAAAACATTACTGAGTAAAATATAAATCCTACAACTCCGTGATTTAAAAGTAGCTCTAAAATGTCATTGTGAGTTCCATCAAGTTTTTCTCTTGCTGTAATTAATTTTCTTCCAAAGAAACTATTAAACCCTTTTCCAAATAATGGTGTATCTGTTTCTTTTAATAGTTCCACTGATTTTTTATAAACAAGAACCCTTCCATCTCTTTGTAATTTTTGCAAACTAAATAAATCTAAAAATCTTGATTTATACTTAAATATTGCTAATGTAAATATTGTTACCAAACCAAAAATACTATAAGCCCCTTTTTTATTTATTCCAAAATGTAAAACAAGACCTACTACTATTGAAACTAAAACAGCTAATAACGCATTTCTTGATTTAGATATTACTAATAACTCAAAAAAAGATATTACTGATAAACTTCCATAAAATAATCTCATCCACATGTTCTTAGTTTTCAATATACTAACTAATGCCAGTAAAACAATTAGTCCCAAAAAGAACCCCACATAATTAGGACTTCCCCAAAAGCCAAATATTCTACCTTTAAAGTTTGTTTTTAAACCATATTTCAAAATCTTTTGAATAGGATATAAACTTCCTATACAAATAATTGGTATTGTATACTGTAACTCTTTTAATTTAATCTGTTGAACTATTAAGAATATCCCAAAACTTTTTATTAAGATAGATATAATTGTATTAATTCTTACATCTAAAACAAAGTTATTGCTAGCAAATGCTTGATAATAGCTAATTCCAAACAACAATATATTTATCAATATTAAAATATCTATTATTCGTAATCTTTTATCTTTTACTTCAACTTTATCTTTAACTAATGTAACAACCCCTAACAATAGAATTAAATACTCATCATATTTAAAGTCCCTTCTATTTCCAATCATATAAGCTATAACTATAAGTATTAAAATCTGTAAATTTTTTAAAGATACTATTTTTTTAATTCTTTCCATATTTTCTTTTCTCTCTCTTTCTTAATCTAGTTATTAATCTAAACAGTTCACTTAATATTACTCCTTTTTTTCTAAACTCAATCATACTCTTTTCTTTTTCTGTATTTCCAAAAGATCCATCTATAAAACCATTTTTTATATCTTCTAAATAATTAAAATAGATTTTTCTATATTCTTTATCAAACAGAACCCTTTTACTGAATATAGATTTACTTCTAATCAAAATGTATAAAAAATTATATTTAAATATATAAATATTTTTTTCTAGCTCTTTGTTCTTTTTCAACTCTTTTTCTAAGCTGTTGTATACAACTTCATAATCTTCTATGGGTATTCTTTTTCTATTTGTTAAACTATTTAAATTTTTTCTATAAATATAGGAAGTCTTTTTAATAAATGAAATATGTTTAGAGTTTAATAGTGCTTTAACCAAAGTATAGCAATCTTCTCCATGCTTTACTTTCTCCAAAAATATATCTCCCATTAAAATATTTTTTTTATAAATTTTATTTGAACATGATGTTATATGTTGCCCTTTAAAAATATCCAGTAGATAACTTTCAGCTTCTAAAGTCTCATTATCATATTTTTTCTCTTCCACTTCTATATAATCTACACCATCATAGTATTTTACAGGCGAAACAACAATATCCGAATCTGTTTTTCTAATTTCTTCATACATCTCTCTTATATAATTCTTCTCTACATAATCGTCTGAATCTATAAACAAGATGTATTCTCCTTTTGATTTTTCTAATCCAACTTTTCTAGCCTTTGATGGCCCTTGATTTTTCTGAGTTATTAATTTTATATCTGGATATTTCTCTCGTACTATATCTACGGTTCTATCTTTTGAGCCATCATCCACAACAATAATTTCTAAATTTTCTAAGTTTTCTGACAATATAGAATCTATACAATCACAAATATACTCTTGAACATTATAGCTAGGAATTATTACAGAAATTAACTTGTTCACTTATTTCTCCTTTCAAAAATAACTTATCTAGTTAAAAATCTCATCTATCCAATTAGACAGATTATAAGAACTACGAATTTTTTCATCTAACTCTACATATGGTTTCTCTAACCAATCTTTAGTTATTTTTGGATTTTTTCTATCTATAATCAAATAGTTATTTTCATTATAAAAATCTTTATTTCTAATCTCTTTCACAGTTGTTATTATCTTTGTTCTAGTTCCAATCGCCTCTATAGCTCTTGTAGTTGTTGTAAATTGCCTATCGTGAGGAATCTCTATAGTAATCTTACTTTTAGCCATCTCTAACATCACATCTTTATATTCTATTTTTTTAGTTATGTATATCTTATTCTTATTCATCCACTTCATTTTTTTTACATATTTTGATTTCTTTATCAAAAGATTTATATTCATTTTTAGAAGTTTATCACTAAAGTTTCTCTCTAACTCTTTCAAAATTTTTAGTAATACACTCTCTCTATCTGAATGTCCAGTACCTATAAAAAATATATCATTTGTTTTTGTATATTTAAAATCATATATAAAGAAAAATGGTCGATATTTATAATTGTAATTTACAGAGTCTTTTTCACTATAACTATAGTTTTTATCAAAATACCTTTTTCTTTCTAAAACTTCAGAGCAGTTGCCTATATCATCCCATTGATATGATATCCATTTTTTTGCAGTTTCTCTTTTTTTCAGCTCTTCGTAAAACCATTCAGGAACTCCTTGACCTTTTATTACAAACATAAAGTCATAGTTTTGATTTTCCTCCTCTTTTAAAATAGACTTGAAATATCTTTCCTCTTTTTCTCTTAAAACCTTCGATTTTTTTCTACAAATTTTATATAAAAACCTCTCTTTGATTGTCAATTTTTCCCTTGAAGCATCACTGTACAATTTTACAAAATATCCTTTTTTCTCAAGCTCCTCTTTTATTTTTTTTTCATAGTCAAAAAAAAAGGGTGAAAACATTAAAATCCTTTTCATCATCTTTCTCTTAAACCTCCCCTTATTTTTTCAATTTAAAAAGAAGCATAAAAATTATAAAAATTATAAATAAATTTCTAGAATAAAAAAGATTATATACTCTCTTCTTTAAGTATGGAAGTTTTTTATTATTGTTTTCTATAATTTTATCTTTTATAAAAAACTCTACATTTTTATCCCATTTATATACTATATTTTTAGAATTTTTACTTAATACAATTGTATAAAAATCTTTATCAAACCTAAACATTGAAATGCTTATCTCTTCATCCTTTTTTTTAGCTGATACACTCGTAGAAATTTTTCTATAAAAAACTGTAACTTTAGGAAGGTATCCAATATCCTCTTTAGAATTTAAAACTTTAAACCAAAATGGATAATCCTCCACCATTTTAAATCTCTCGTCAAAATAAAAAAGCTTTTCTAAAAGCTCTCTTTTTATAAATGATGTTGGTGCTGGAATAGGATTTCCTTTCAACAACCACTTTTTCTTAGAATTTAAACTTTTATAGAAAAACTTTTCTTCCTCTTTTCCTGGCAATATATTTCCAAAATTTTCCTTTTTAAAAACATCATCAAAAGTTTGAGCTCTTCCAAAAAATATTTTAATATTAGGATTTTCATTAATAAAAGAAACATAATTTTTTAAAGCATTGTTCTCTAAAATATCATCTCCAGCTATTACCTTTATCCATTCTCCCGATGCTTTTTTTACTCCTTCATTTATATTTTTAGTAACACCTAAATTAATCTCATTTTTTAAAAATATAACTCTAGAGAACCTTTCTCTATTTAAATCTATCCACTCACTCACTATTAACACTGTTTCATCAGAAGATTTATCATCTGTTATTATTAACTCAATCTCCGAGTAACTTTGATTTTTTATACTCTCAAGTGTCTCTAGTATATAATCTTCAAAGTTATATGTTACTACTACTATACTTACTTTCATTTTTTATTTTCCTTTTTCATATATTTCTCTAAAGTCTTCCTATCATAGCTCTTTCTATTTCCTATAAAATCTTTTTTTAACTTACTATCAATTATCTTTAACTCTCCGTTTTTAAGAAACAGAAAATTATATGGATTACAATCGCCGTGATACAAACCTATTTTATGAATTCTCTCCATCAATATTTCTATATCTTTAACAGATTCTTTATCTAACCGAATCTCTCCTTCGACATATTCCATTAAAATATATGATTCTTGAACCATTCCAAATCTTTTTTTTAAAATAGCACAATATACATCTGTAACCTCTTTTACTCCTAGCTCTTTAGCTCTAAAAGTGTTATTTAAAACGGTATACGCTTCTCCACTATTAAAAAGCGTGAGAAATCTTTTCCAAATATCTCTACTCTCTTTTTGAAACTCTTTCAATATATACTTTTTATTCTCTATCTCTATTAAAGCAACAAAGGTACGACCATCGTTTTTGTACTCTTCTAAAATTTTATATTCTCTCTCCAGAATTTTTTCAGAGATTGATATAAACCTCTCCTCTTGAAAATATACCTTAAAATCTTTTACCTCTATCTCTTTAAATCTTTTCATACAAATAACCATCTTCATCTTTTCTATTATTCAAACCATATTCACAAATATAACTCTGTACTCTTATTCTTTTTTTCTTCTCTTTAAACATAGAGATATTCTTATCTCCTGTTTTTGTCGGGTCTAAAGGATGACACATATGAATACTCGGTTGCTTTGTACTAAAAGTTACAGATTTCAAACCTAATTTATATAACCTTAAACCTAAATCTGCGTCCTCTCCTCCCCAACCTTTGTAATCCTCATCATATCCATTTACTTTTTGATAACTTTCCTTATATAATCCAAATCCTATTCCCATAAGCCCAGCACCTCTATCTCTCAATTTAATAGAGTATCTAAAGTTATTATATCTATCTCTAAATAGATATTTTTTAAGCTTTTTCTTTTCATCACTGTTTATAACTTTTAAAAATTCACTATAATCAGCTTTCTTATCTATAAGAGCTCCAATCTCTTTTCTTTCTGAATCAGATGACCATAGAACCCTCAAAATCGAAAACTTATCTTTTGAAGCTAAATTTAGAAACTCTTCTAAAAGAGTTTTTGGAAATATAGCATCCTGATCTAAGAAAATCAGATAATCTCCCTCTGATTCTAAAACTGCGTTGTTGCAAGATTTACACTTTCTAAAACCAATATCCTCTTGATAAACATGCTTGACTTTAAAAGTACAATCTTTTAATTCCTCTTTTAAAAACTCTTTCAAACTCTCTTTTGAACCATCATCAGCAAAAATAACCTCATATGGCTTTACAGTTTGAGTTTTTAAACATCTCAATATATTTAAAACATATTCAAATCTATTGTAAACAGAAACTATAACTGATATTTTCATACTAGTAACTCCTTTAAAAACTGACTATACTCTTGTAAAACTTTATCTCTATCAAACTCTTTCACTCTAAAATACCCTTTTTCAGAATATCTATCTCTTAGCTCTTTATTTTTTAAAGCCTCTTCTAAAATTAAAGCTAGATTTTTATAATCCCCAACTTCATATAGTACTCCATATTTTCCAGCTCCTAAAACCTCTTTCGGGCCAGTATTACACTCTGATGAAACTACCATCTTTTTACTCGCTAACCCTTCTAACAACACAGCTGGAAATCCCTCTCTTTTAGAGCTATGAACAAAAAGTGTCGAGTTTTTTAACCAAGTATATGGATTCATCTTTTTTCCTAAAAGAAAAACAGTGTCCTTTAAAGAGCTATCTTTTATATCCGCTTCTATTTCAGCTCTTAACTCTCCCTCTCCTATTATATAGAGCTTTTCATCTAAACCTTTCTCTTTTAAAATTTTAAAACTCTTAATAAGAGTTTTAAAATCTTTAGGTTCATCTAGTCTTGCTATTGAAATACAGTAACTATTCTCTTGAAATTTTTTATCTTCACTTGTCAGATTATTTTCATCTAGTGACATTTTTTCTATTCTTTCTATATCTATAAAATTATATAGTCTAATAAATTTCTCTTTCAAATGAGAAAACTTTTGAATATACTCCTCTTTCATCTCGTCACAGATTAAAATAACTTTATCATATTTTAAAATTCTTTTTTCCAATCTCTCTAAATTCTTATAGTTACTCAGAGATGTATGTTGCCAAACTATTTTTTTATCTATATCTATCTTTTCAGCATACTTCATAGACATTCCATCATAATCTATAAATAGATCTACTTTCCCATTCTCTTTTATCCATCTATTTATCTTTTTATAGCAAACTACCTTTTCATAATAAAGTAAAAAATTATACTTCAATCTATTAAAAATAGTTTTATTCTCTCTTAAAGATTTCATCTCATTTATAAACTTCTCATCTTTTAAATAAAAATACTTTACATTTTCTGGTAGCTTCTCTACTAAGTGATTATTTATCTCATTTTCTATAGCCAATATTACTTCATACTCTTTTGACAGATAAACAATCATATCAAAAGCTAATTGTTCTATTGCTCCTAAACCCATATATCCAGTTTTAAATAATATTCGTTTCATATTTTCTCCAATCCATTTATTGTTCTCCATCTATTTAACATTTTTTCTCTAGTTATAATCTTTTCTCCATCTACCGAGTTATGACGAGTTGATCTCGAGTGATAAAGATGATATTGAACAACTGTATTTTTTAAACATTTGTGTCTTACACCACAGCTTTCAAGTCTCCAAGCTAAATCACTATCTTCACCTATTCCTGCTCCAGTATACTCCTCGTTAAATCCATTTACACTATAAAGAACATCTTTTCTTACTCCCATATTAGAACCTAATAATCTCAATCTTCTATTCTTTAAATTAATCCAAACCGGCATGTAAAATGCTTCCCATGAATTTTCACTCTTTGTAAGTAAGAGGTCTAAAAATCTTATTCTATAGTCTGAATTCTCTTTTAAAATTCTATTTGTTAATGCTTCTGATAACTCAACTCTTCTACCATATAAGACATCATAACTCTTAGCTTCTTTCATATAATTTTTTATAAAATTTCTATGAACTAAACAGTCGCCATCTAAAAATATAATAAAGTTTGTTTCAGTCATTTTAATAGCTTTATTTAAAATTCTATTTTTTCTAAAACCTATATCCTCTTGCGACACATGTTTTATTGGGAAACTATACTTATTTTTAGCTACTTTTAAAAAATCTAACATCTCTTTTTTTTGACAATCCTCAGCTATTATAACTTCAAATCTCTTATAACTTTGGTTCTCTAAACTTCTTAAAACCAAATCCAATTCCTTGTATTTATTGTATACTGTTATGACTATAGAACATTTTTCCATGAACCTTCCCCCAAAAGTTTTTTTTAAATTATACCATAACCAAGTAGCTTTTTGTGTTATTTTTTTATACAATAACTTTTTTATAAACCTCTAAAAACAAAACAGCAAGACCTTAATAATCTTGCTGTTTTACATTAAAACTTATTCTTCCTCTTCTTCATCTTTACAAAAGAATAGTAAATATACTGCATAAATTACACGCAATATTCCCCATTTACTCATATCTAATTTAGAAAACACAAGACTTCCCCTTCCCTGTTTCAAGCTCTGAAATATTATAACACAATATTGCTTTTCAAATCCTCTTTTTTCATATCATTCCATCTTTCCTATTTCTGTAAAATATGATATACTTTTTTAATATAATAAACATCTTAAAGTGTTATAAATAAGGAGGAATATGCTTAGCCGAATCTATGCCTTCTTTCTTCTACTAGCTACACTGGTTTTCAGTGATACCTATATACCTAAGAGCTTAGAGGAAGAGGCATATCTAAAACATCTACGAACAAAGGAGATCCGAGTTGGTCTCAGAAAAAGTGAATTTTACAACATCAGCACAGAAGAGGAGAAATCTCTAAACGAAATTGTAAAAGACCTTTTTCAAAACTATCTAAACCTAAATGTTAAATTTGAAGAGGACTACTACTACAATCTAAAAACAGACCTTATAGAAAAAAGGGTAGATATTATCACTCTTATCAACCGTGAAGATTACGCAAGCCGTTTTTTAAACTTCACAAACACAATCTTCAGTGAAACAATCTTCGTGGCTTCTACCTCAACACAACTCTATACACTCGAGGAGTTAGAGGGGCGTGACATCTATGTAGCCAAAGGACATGTGTATAAAAACTACGTCAAAGCTATTTTGACTAACAATGGTATCAACGCCAGACTTATAGAGGTTGATGACTTAAACGACTATAAAGATAAGTTGATTTTAACTCCTACGCCTGTGCTTTATGATTCAATCTACGGTGTGAAAATTAGTAACTCAGGTGGAATAGCAATCGGCTTAGCTGAAGAGTATTCAGAGCTCATACCTATACTTGATAGAGTCCTGAACGACACCTACCGTGATAAGTTCTTAAAATCTTTATACAGTATCAGTAAAAAATTAGCTCTTCAAAACTTCTATCAGTCGCTAACACCTAAAGAGCTCCAATATCTTCAAACTCTAACTAAATTAAGAATTGTCTACGAAAGTGAATACAGCACCCTTATGTCGTATTTATCAAAGCTAGATGGAAGATATAAAGGGGTGTTTCCAAAAACTGTAAATCAAATTGGAGATTTACTAAATATAAAAATCATCGATGAGACACACGGTCATCTGAAATCTTTAACTGATTTAAAGGCCAAAAAAATCGATATGATAGCTCTTTCACACACACGTGAAAGAAGTAGAGATTTTATCTTTTCAAAGAAAATCTACGAGATTCCTTTATACGTTGTAAATTTAAAAACATCAACTGATGCTCATAGGTCTGTGGGTGTCTTAAAAGAAAGTGTTGAAGAGCAGATCGCTCGTAGATATGATATCTCAAATAACATCACCACATTTGAGGATTTCCCAACGATGATGAACGCTCTAAATAAAGGTTTGATAGATAATATCCTAACCGCCAACAACACATACTTCAACCCTCAAAAATATAACGTTTCATTCTTTGAAAGTGTCCCTGTAAATATGGCATTTAATAAGGAGAACCTCCTACTTCGAAATATTTTTGATAAAGCTATGCTACATCTAACAAATAAAGAGGATATTTTGAAACTATCTACAATTGAAAAGGATACCGAGGATAAGATTCTTATGAATACATCCCAAAAGGTTAAAAACCTTTTCTATCTTTTCAGTCTTATCCTTATTATTGGTTTATCCTTTATTTTAGTAAAACTATACATTGAAAAGAAACATAAAGAGGAGCTACTTAAAGATCCACTAACTGGCTTAGCGAATAGATTTGTTTTCAACACTTTCTGCTCAAAGGCCGATGATGACCTTTCAGGTTATGCTTTTGCTATCGATTTGAATAACTTTAAAAAGGTGAACGACTCTCTTGGGCATGAGTTTGGAGATACCATTATAGTTGAGTTTTCAGCTTTTCTAAAACATATATTCTCAGATTCTAAAATTTTTAGAATCTCTGGAGATGAGTTTTATGGATTTATAGATGATGAGTTCGAAAATATAGTCCAAAAGTTTCATGGGTATAAATGGTTTTGTCCAAATATGGTGAGATATGGAGTTTCGTTCTCAGTTGGATTCTGCCCAAAAAGTAAAAATCTTTCCACGACAGATATATTCAAATACGCTGATTTGGCTATGTTTGAAGCTAAAAATAAAAAGAGTTTCCGTTACAAGTTAGCTGATGAGGCTTTTATAGCTCAAAAGCAACGTGAAGATAAAGTTTTCAATGTTCTAAAGGAAAATATAGATGGGGTTTACCCTGTGTTTCAACCCAAGCTATCTTTAGATAATGGGAAAATAGTTGGAGCTGAGGCTTTGGCTCGTTACAGCTCAGACTCTCTTGGAGTTATTTCACCACTTGAGTTTATTAGCATAGCTGAAAGATATAACTTTATTCACAAAATTGATTACACTATAGCTGATAAAGCTATCGCTTTTGTGAAAAACGAGTTGATAAAAGGTACTCTACCACCAGATTTTAGAATGTCGTTTAATCTTTCGGTGGTTACATTTAAAAGAACTGACCTTATTGCAATTTTAAGTGGGCTTTTAGAAAAGTATGAGATTTCTGGAAAGTACTTTGAAGTTGAGATAACTGAATCGGTTTTCGTTACAGATATTCAGGATTTAATAAGTAAGATGAAAGCTCTTAGTGAACTAGGTTTTCTTATCTCACTTGATGATTTCACAGCTGGGCATTCGACAGCTGGAATACTACCACTTATCCCTTTACACATAGTGAAGTTTGACAAATCTCTTTTAGACTCTATCGAGCTAAATAGAGAGGGTGGAACCATAGTATATAAAAGTTTAATCTCTTTAATCAAAGAGTTGAATCTGAAAATAGTTGCAGAGGGTGTTGAAACTTCTGAGCAGCTAGAGTTTTTAAAAGAGCAGGGCGTAGATTACGCTCAAGGTTACTACATCAGCAAACCTATAAATATAGAAGAAGCTCCCCTATTTTAATATCGGGAGCTTCTTTATTTTTATTAGTTACTACTATTACATCACTATTCTATCTCTTCCAGTAGCCTTTGCTTTGTATAGATTTTTGTCACTCTCTGCGATTGCACTATACAAACACTCTTTTGTTTCTATATCCGCTATAACCGCTCCAACCGAAACTGTTATAGCCACATTCTCTATCAAGTCCAGCTTTTTGATTGAAGCTGCAATCAGTTCAATCTTTCTCAGAAGCTCATATCTATCGGTATTCTTGAAAACAACTAGAAACTCCTCGCCACCCCAACGGATACCATGGACATCTCTACCACCTAAAAGTTTTATAACATTACTCACTCCACGTAGCACATGATCTCCCTTGCTATGACCAAAGTTATCATTTATACTTTTAAAGTAATCTATATCTATCAATACAACTCCACAGTTTTGAATAGGATATTCCAATCCCTTCTCTATAAAATATCTGTTATAAAGTTTTGTCAAAGGGTCTCTTAACATAAGGTGTCTTCTTATTTTCTCAGCTATCTTCAGTTTTTCAACCTCTTTCTCTAAACGCTCTCTTTTAGAAAGATAAACTCCCAAAGCTAAAAATAAAACAAAGAAAATCAACTCTTGGTAACCTAAAAGATTTTTTAGTGTAATCTTTTTTACCAAAATCTTATAATTGGTTTTACTCAAATTATAGCTGTAATATTTTTTCATATCTGATTCTTTAAAATCTAACTCTTTATCTGTTGAACTCATCACTTCATTTTTAGAATCTACAATGAGTATATCTAAATTAAGTTTAGTTTTTAAAGCTTCTAAATCTCTATCAAAAAATTTGTTATCAAAGTCAAAATACCAGATTCCACTTAAAAACTCGATATCATCTTTCATTTCGTAATTCGATATAATAATTGAAAACATATTTAAACCGTAGATTTTATCAATATATGAATCATACAATACAAACTCGATATTATCTCTTGAAACACTTTTAGTATTTTTGAAAAATGACTTTGACAACATACTATTTTTTAATACCTCTGCCCACTTCTCATCAAATTTATCTACAAACGCTATATCTCCTCTACCACGATATACACCCGCTGCTTGGTTATATAGTTCTGTAGCTTCAACTTTTCTTACCTTATTATATACAAGACCATGGAAAGAGTTGTTAAATTTTTTATTTAAACTCTCCCTTCCACTTCCTATGTCATAATACTCATAGGTTTTTGGCATCACTACTGCTGTATCAAAGTAAACACCGTATCCATTTACTTCAAAATATTTGATTCGTCCCAGGGTTTTATACTTTGGAACCTCTAACTCTTTTTTGGTTTTTTCTAAAAAATTAACCTCATTTTTCAATATGTATATCTTTTCATCAAAACTGCTGTTGAAGTATCCTATTGATGTTTTTATCTCTGAACGAAGAAATTCACTCTTATTATGCATTGAAAAAGCTAGTAACAAAAGAAACAGTATATTCAAAAATCTAATGTAACTTTTCAATTTTCCTCCCTCATATATTTTTTCATAGAAAAAGAGTTGGCATCTTCCAACTCTTTCTTTTTATATTATTTTTGCATGATAACATTATATAAATATGTACACTAAAAGTCAAGAAGATGTAATTTTATATCTATCGTTATTTCTTTTTAGTTTTGTAGACGATTCTCAGATATTCATGTATAATATAGTGCATGTTTACCGTGTGAAAAAAATAACAATTTACTTGTAACTGGAGGGATTAAGATTAAATTTGTAACAAAAATAATGACAACGCTTTTTGTATTGGGTACTCTTTCTTTTAGTAAGGAAGTCTCTACTTTAGCGGCACCTTTAGATTTAAAAAACGAGGTGGCTTTAGAGGAGAAATTTACTTTGGAGAGTTCAGATGAAGCGACTATCGTTGAGCTTTCAAATGAAAAAGTTTTCAAGCCTGAGCTAAGACTGATTGGAAGTATCTATACGACACATACAAACGACAATGACATCTACAACAATGATACAAACCTAATAGGATTTGAATATAGACCTATCGAAGATTTTGGGATTAGCTTTGGGTATTTTAAAAATAGTTTTGATAACGACTCATATGTTTTAGCAGCTGGGAAATATTTAAGACCGTTTCAAAGTTTAAATGACTTCTACTTCACGATTGGAGTTGGAGTTGTAAAGGGATATGAGAAAGAGAACTACATCTATGACAACGAGACTGGCGAGGTTATAAAAAAATCAAAGTTTAACACAAATATCGGTGGAGACTACATCATCGGAGCTAACGTTGGACTTGGCTATGACATCACAGACTACCTTTCATTCAACGTTTCATACGTTGGTGCCTTCGTTTCTACGATATCATTAAAGTTATATTAATATTGAAAATACAAAAGCTGTAGAAGATGAGTTCTACAGCTTTTTATATTTGAATATATTTTGGGGATCTTTATAGATCTTATGAGAACTTAATTGATGGTTCATCGCTATTTATTGATGAACTCTTTTCTTTTGATTTTTTTGTAGCTTTGGGATTTCTAAATGTGAAGTATGTCAATCCCGCTATCTTTTTCTCCTCAACCTTTCCGAAGAAGAATGATGCCACTACAGCTGGAATAACACAAGATGCCATTATGATAAAGGCAATCAGTAATTCAAACACCGCTGGTTTTGTATATCCAGGGACAAATTTTGTAACCAATCCAGCTGGGTTACCAATATATACAGCAACTGCTACTGAGATTAAAAATCCTACCCACGCCGCTCTACTGTCAACTCTTCTACTGAAGATTCCAACTAAGAACAGACCAGCTATCGGTCCACCCAATAGTCCAGTGATAGCTTGGAAGTATAAGAACATATCCCCTTGCCCAGCACTTAAGAATCTGATAGCTAAGATTGTACTGATGATTCCAGCTCCCCAGCTCACAGCTTTCGCAATGTTTAACTTCTCTTTATCAGTTAGATTTTTTCTTAAAGGTGCTACGATATCTGAAGTCACACAAGTCGATAGTGAGTTCAAGCTCGATGAAACTGTCGATTGAGCAGCAGCAAAAATTGCAGCTAGAATAACCCCTGAGAATCCAACAGGTATATAGTTAATTACGAAGTATGGAAGAATTGCATTTCCATCTATATTCGCTGGTAAAATAGCTTTAAATTTGAAGAATAGGAAAAGTGCTGTTCCCATTCCCGAGAAAATAAGTACACTGATACAAAGCAGAGGTACGTTCATATATAAACTTTTCTTTGCTTCATAATCATTTTTAGTTGTGTTATATCTTTGAACGATATCCTGTGAACCCACGTATGAGTAGATAGCGTTGAAGAATCCACCAAACAAAATACCTACAAATGTTGTTCCTGTAAGTGAGAACTTCCAAGCTGATGCTGGGATAGTTTTTCCATTTTCAGCAAGAGTTTTAAATGCTGTTGAAACCCCTTCTGGTGCAGCGTTATATCCAATTACTATAATTAAAAATGCTCCTAAAAGTAAGATGATAGTTTGAATCGCATCCGACCAAACCACAGCTTCAATTCCACCCATAGATGTGTAAACAACACAAAGGAATGAAACAGCTCCTAGTAAAAGTGTTGGGTTTATCCCTGGTAGAGCTTCTTTTAAAGCTAGTGTTGGCAAGTAAAGTACCACAGCCATTCTTATCAGATGGAAAAGAATAAATGATAAACTTCCAACCCATCTAAATCCATTATCAAATCTTTTTCCTAAATATTCATATGCTGTCGTTACGTTTATACTTCTGAAAAACGGTACAAACACAATCGCAGCCCAAAGTACCATTAAAATAATTCCTAACGGTGCCATTCCCATAATGGCTCCACCTTTGAAAACCGAAGCTGGTATAGCTATAAATGATATTGATGAAAGTGCAGTTGCATATATACTACACGCAGTTACCCACGATGGAATTCTTCCGCTTGCTGTGAAATAATCCTCAGTTGAACTATTTTTCTTAGAAAAATATACCCCAATTCCAACCATGCCTAAAAAGTAAAATGCTAATACTACCCAGTTAAACCAATGCCAACTCATATTTACCTCCCAAATTTTGTTCGCGCGTTCATTAATCTTTTTATGACTTGATGATAAACTATATGTTCCACTTTGTCAATATTTATTTTTAAATATAACATTTTTATTTTTCTTTGTGTATTGTAAAAAATGAATTATAATATAAGCAGGAATATTTAGGGAGGGACAGATATGCTAAAGCAAGAGGATATTGCAAAATTAGCTGGAGTGAGTCGAGCAACTGTTTCAAGAGTTTTAAATGACGATGAAAATGTTAAAGCTGCGACTCGTGAGAAAATTTTAAAAATTATCGAAGCCTATGGGTATGAGAAAAACTATATCAGTAGTACCCTAGCAAGTAAAAATGAAAAAGTTATCTACGCTTTTCTTTTAAAATCAGTTGTTAACCACTACAGTGATGAGCTGAAAAAGGGACTGCTATATTTTGAAAAAGAAAACAAAGGTTTTGGATATAAAATAGAGATTGTTGAAACCTCTATCGAAAACCCAGAATCACAGATTGTCGAACTCGATTGGGTTTTAAACAACTGCTCACCATCTGGAATCATCATAACTCCACTTTTAAAAAATGAGATTATGAAAAGAGTTTTAGAAAATGAACGTGTGAAGTTTCTATCTTTAGACAGCGTGCTTTCAGATTCTATCTCACACGTTGGAGCGAACTACTATATGGGTGGACAGATAAGTGGGGACATCATGAGGGGAGTTCTGAGAAAAAAAGAGAAAGTTTTAGTGCTTAAATTCCCTGGGGATAAGGTTTCGGTTGAGCAGTATTACAAAGGGTTTACATCTTCGCTTCAAAGAGAGAGTATAAGAGTGGTTGAAGCCAAAAAGGATATTTTAAACTCTCACAACTTTTTAAAAGAGTATCTGAATGAGGATATCAGGGGGATTTTCTCAAATAGATACACTTTGGAGATTATTAAGAAAAACAGCGAGTTACTAACTCCTGAAAACGACTATAAAATAGTTGGAATAGCTGGAAACCCAGAGGTAAATGACTATGTCAAAAGTGAGGTTATATACGCCTCTATCAACGAGCAGTTTTCAGAGATCGGCTACACAGCTGGGAAAATTATGTTTGAAACTCTATACAAAAATAGAAAATGTGTCGAGCACCAATTTATAAAACCGATTGTCGCTTTTAAGTCCCTTGTAAAATAAGGGACTTTTTTAATACTTCAAAAAAAATTAAAAAATTTTTTAAAATTTTGTTGACTTTTGGATGAAAAAGGATTATTCTAGACTCAAATAAGAAATGTTCACGCGTTCATAGCATGAAAAAGCTAGTTTACGTACAGAACTAAAAAAACGGGGAGTGAATAAAATGGATAGATTAAAAGGGATTTTCTCAGCACTACTTATAGCTTTTGATAAAGATGGAAATATCGATGAGAAGGGAATAAGAGAGACTGTTAGACATAATATCGACAAGATGAAAGTGGATGGGTTATACGTTGGAGGAAGTACTGGGGAAAACTTTATGTTACCAACTGAGGTTAAAAAGAGAATATTTGATATCGCTATGGATGAGTGTAAAGGTGAGATTGCTATGATCGCTCAGGTTGGGTCTTTAGATCTAAACGAAGCTGTAGAGTTAGGAAAGTATGCAACGGATTTAGGGTATGACGCTCTTTCTGCTGTGACACCTTTCTACTATAAGTTTACTTTTGAAGAGATCAAAAACTACTACAACACTATTACGAATGCAACTAACAATAAGATGATACTTTACTCAATCTCACTTTTAACTGGAGTTAGTATGACTGTTCCTCAATTTGCTGAGCTATTTGAGAATGAAAACATAATTGGAGTTAAGTTCACAGAAGGAAACTTCTTCTTAATGGAGAGATTAAGACACGCTTTCCCTGATAAGCTATTATACTCTGGGTTCGATGAGATGCTGCTTTCAGCTACTGTTTTAAATGTGGATGGAGCTATCGGAAGTACTTATAACGTAAATGGATTAAATGCTAAGAAGATATTCACTCTTGCGAAAGAGGGGAAAATTGACGAGGCTAGAGAGTTACAAAGAAAGGCTAACGATATGATTGAAGCTGTTATTGGAAATGGACTGTTCCAAACTTTAAAGGAGCTTTTAAAGTGTCAAGGTGTTAGTGCTGGATTCTGTAAAGAGCCTTTAGGAAAATTATCTCCTGAGAAAGTTGAAAGAGCTAAAGAGATCTATAAAAACTACCTGTAAAAATTGCCATAAACTACTTATAATATATAAAGAGACCAGAATTAAATTTTCTGGTCTCTTTTCATATTAAAAATAATTTAATTTTTGATTTTTATATACACTTATGGTATATTGTATATACAATATACCAATGATATTATTGAGAGGTGAATTATGAAAAATAGTTTTAATTTAAGACTGGATCAAGAATTGATAGATGATATAAAAAAAGTTTCTAAAATATATGATGAGAGTATGAGTGAATTAATAAGAGAGGGAATTCAGATGGCTCTTGAAAAAAGAAAAAATAGTATTTTTTATAGATTAAACAGTATTACTGAATATGTAGATGAAGAGGAAGAAGCAGAAATTTTAGAGGCTTTAAGCTCTTTAACTGACGATGATCTAACGATAGAAAGAAGTGAAACAGTTGAAGTGTAAATTTAACTACTCTAAGAGTGCAAATAAATTTTTTACTAAACATAAAGATATCGAAGAGATGTTTAAAAAAAATATAATAAATGAAAATCCAAATACAGATATAAAAGCTTTGAAAGGATTTAAAGGACTTTTGAGAATGCGAATAAAAGATTATAGAATAATTTTCAAAGTTGTAAATGGACAGATTGTAATAATCGAAGTTTTATTAGCTGGTAATAGAGGCGAAATTTATAAAAAATTATAAAAGACCAGAAAATTTAATTCTGGTCTTTTTTTATGTTAAAAACTATACTGTAATCCTAGCATCACAAAAGTTACATCTATATCTTTCTTAGAGCTTTTTTGCTCCTCTCTTTTATAACTTACCTCTCCAACAACCTTTAATGTTTCTGTTAAAGTTTTATTTCCTGTTATTCCAAACTTTGTATTGTTGTGTCTAGCACCATCATTATTGCTATATGGACCAATCTCTCCCCACAGTGACAAACCTAATCCTAAGCCTTTGAAACTCTTCCATACATATGGTTTAAAAAATCTTTCTCTTTCTGTGAATCTTTCGTTTGATGTCTGACCCCATTTAAAGAAATAATTTATACCCATACCGAAATCATCTCTCAACTTATACCCAAATCCTGGTTCTAACTCGATTAACTCATAATCATCATACCCACCTTTAAACTCTCTTCCTATAAGAAACGAGTTGTTTAAAGCTAACTTTTCATTTAGCTTGTAGTAAACCGAGGGCTTTAATTTAACTGCATCTCTATTGTCTATGCTTTCTGAAGTATAAATAAATTCGAAAGCTCCAAAACCTTTATCATTATTAAATGATTTTTGATATCTCGGCACAATCTCAACGATTGTATTTTGTGGGCTATTACTTCTATCCCACATCTTCGAGCTGAAAATCTGCTCTTTAGCTACATTGTAATACATTGACCAGTTATCATAATTTTTATGTTTGATACTTCCTTCAGCTAAAATAAATTTAACTTTTCCAGCGTCAACATCTCCCGAAAGTTGCTCTATTTCAACTTTTGTTCCTATAAAACCTGTAAAATTTAACTCTTTTCCTTTTAAAGAGTTAAGTTCTTTTTCCAATTCAAAGAATCTAATTTGATTTTCGTCATAGTTTTCAATTCCAGAGTCCCCACCTCTTTTTTCAATCACCACAACTTCCTCAATATTTTGAGCATACCCGTTTTCACTCACAAACATCAAAGCACATAACCCCATTGAAACCATCAACATCTTTTTCATTTTTTACTCCCGTCTTGTTTTAATTTATTTAAATTTTCCAAAGTTTTATATCTTCAAACTCTCCTTTGAAAAAAATATTATTTTGAGTTTTATCTCTATTTATTACAGATGACATTACAAACTCTCCACCATTTACATAGATTTCAACAACACTTTTATCCCCTATCACTCTAAAATCAACAACGCCTCTATTCGAAATCTCTAATTCTCTTTTAACTCCAAATGTTTCTAATGGTTTAAAACCATTTATAACTCCAGTTCTATCTAAAGTTAAAACTGATGTTTTCTCATCCCAAGATAACTCCAATCCTTCAACTTTATTTTTGAATATTGTTAAATTGAAATCCTTATCTAAATTAACTTTAAACTCCATATCAAAAGCACCGTCTAGTATTTCGATACTCTTTTCAGTTACACTGCCTACTTGAATCAACTCTTTTCTGTAGCTCAATATCTCTTCTACAGGATACGAATATAATCTCTCTCCTATCACTTTCAACTCTCTTGGAAGTGTCATCATCCCTGACCAATTCTCTCCTGGAAGTGGTGCGTGGTTAACAAGCCACCCTATCAACACTCTTCTTCCTTTTTCATCTAAAAAAGTTTGTGGAGCATAGTATTCAAATCCATAATCTAAAAGATTAAACTTATCAAAGCTATAACTTCCAGTTCCATAGTCTAGCTCTCCAACAAAATATCCCGATATATGTTCCTGTCCATTCTGCCCTATTCCTTGAGGACTAAAGATCAAAACATCTTTCCCATCTAAACTGAACATATCCGGACACTCCCACATAAATCCAAAATCATCTTTCTTTATCTCACTCAAAACTTCCCAATCTTTTAAACCCTTAGATTTATATAGAAGAATTTTTCCCTTTCCAGATTCTTTTGCTCCAACAACCATATAATAAACTCCATCTTTTTTCCAAACTTTAGGATCTCTAAAATGAGCTTTACAAGAATTTTGAGGTGCAACTATTTCAGTTTCTAACTTTTCAAAATGTATTCCATCCTTTGATTTTGCAAACAGTTGAGTTGATATCATCGAATCATCCGTTGCTGTAACCGGATTACCATGCTCATTTATTTTTTTCTCTGTCATTACAATACCTGTATAAGCTAGATATAATTCATCATTTTCTATAAAAGCACTTCCTGAAAAACATCCATCCTCATCTGCAAACCCTTTATCAGGAATTAAGGCATAATCTAAATGCTCCCAACTGAAAAGATCTTTACTCTTTGCATGTCCCCATGTCATATTTCCCCAATAACAATTCTCAGGGTTGTGCTGATAAAACAGGTGGTACTCTCCTTTATAAAAACATAATCCATTTGGATCGTTCATCCAATTTTTAGGTGGTGTAAAATGAAGCTTTGGTCTTTTATCCATCTTTTATCTCCTTTTATTACATCTTTATTTTAATCTTTTAATTTTATCCTTTTGACCCTGTTGTTGCTATTCCTTGAACAATATATTTTTGGAAAATTAGATATATAAGAATTACAGGAATAGTTGCTAGGGTTAATCCTGCCATCATATGGTTTGTAAATATATTCTCTCTATCTGCAAATATTGCACTAAGGGCAACTTGAATCGGCATCATTCTCTCTCTACTTATTACCATAACTGGCCATAAGAAATCGTTCCAAGAGGCTAAGAAAGCTAAGACTCCAGTTGTTATATATATTGGAATACTCACTGGAACTACAATTCTAAAAAATATTTGAACTGACGACAATCCATCAATTTTTCCAGCTTCAATAAGTTCTGTTGGAAACTTTAAAAAATATTGTCTATACAAAAATATACTCATAACACTCGCCGAAAAAGGTAGTATAACTCCTGGAATAGTATTTACTAATCCCAATCTATTTACTATCAGATACATCGGTAGTATAGTAGCTTCTGTAGGAACAATAATAAGTCCAACAATAGCTATCATAAATATCTTTTTAAAAGGCAACTTCATTTTAGCTAAAGCATAACCAGCTAATGAATTAATAACCAAACTTGAAGCTACTGTTATAACAGAATAAAATAAACTATTTAACATATTTCTAAAGATATTGTATGAACCCAATAACTCTGTATAAGGTTTAATCGTAAAGTTTTTAATACTCGGAAAAAAAGCTCTCAGCGATGTCATATCTGAGTATATCTGCTGTTCAGTTTTAAATGATGAGGATATCATCCAGAATAAAGGAAGTATAAAAAGTAAAGATAAACTCAATACAAATGCATGAAACCCTATTTTTTTTAAACTCAATCTACTTTTCATCTTAATCCTCCTCATGTATAAACTTTTTAAATATTAATGATAGTATAACTAACATCACTACAAAGACTATCGTTACTGCACTTGAATATCCGGTATTTCTATGTCTAAATCCATATTCATATATATATTGTAAAATCGTCATAGTTGCATTGTCTGGTCCACCACCTGTCATAACCATAGGTTGAACAATAAGTTTGAAGGCTCCGATTATTGTTGTAACAACTAAAAATACAGTTATAGGTTTTAGACATGGCAATGTCACATATATAAAACTTTGGAATCTATTTGCTCCATCTATTTTTGCAGCTTCATACAGTTCATTTGGAATATTTTTTAAACCAGAAAGGAATATAAGCATCTGGTATCCACATCCTGACCAAGCCGAAATAAACGCTATTGTTGGCATGGCTTGAGTCACACTATGAAGAAATGGCTGTTTTTCGAATCCTAAAAGTTCTAAAAATTGATTCAATAATCCTGAATTTGGATTTAGTAAGATACTCCATAAAATTGAGATTACAACAAGCGATAACACAGCTGGCGAGAAAAATGCGAGCTTTGAAATTACACTTCCTTTAAACTTTTTATTGATTATTAAAGCAAATCCCAAAGCCATCGAAAGTTGTAATGGAACAACTAAAACCACAAATAAAGTTGTATTTATAAAACTTTTAAACATTATTGGATCCTCTAGCATATATTTAAAGTTATCTAAGCCTATAAACTGCTTAGCATGAGGTCTTAATAGATGATAATCTGTAAATCCATATGAAAATGCTATCAGCATAGGACCTATTACAAATAATGAAATCAATATAATTGCAGGTGTTAGAAACCCTAATCCCGCTATACTCTCTTTATCTATTTTTTTTAGAATTCGCATCTCACTTCCCCTTTTCTACTTTTTATATTTTTTAGCCTCTCTATCTATTTTTGTAACAGCTTCATCTGTATATTTTTTTATAGTTTCAAAATCCGCAGTTTTCTCTCTTGCTATCTTTGAAATTATATCTTTTGCAAAAGTTTCAGATATATATGGATAGATCGGTGATGCTGGTCTAGCTTTATTTGTATTTTTAATTTCATTTTTTAAAGCTGTCCACGCTTCATTGAAATTTGGATTTGATGTATTTGTATCAATTATATCTATCATAGCTGTTCTTACAGGAATAGAGTTATTTGCATCATAGTAAACTTTTACTGAATCATCATTTGTTAGCCACTCTAATGCTTCTAAAACCTCTTTTGTTTTAGTATCACTATCTTTTAATGCACCGTTTACAACAAACGACCAACTTCCTGAAGGTGTATAATTTCCTGTAAAATCTTTTGATAATTTAGGATATTTCAATGATCTATATTTTAACTCTGGGTAGTTATTTGTTAAATCTGGAATATACCAAGACCCTGCAACTGCTAAAGCAGCTTTTCCATTATGAAAGGCTTTTTCTGACTCTACTATCCCACCTAAATCATCTCTGAAAAACTTTCCAAATACCTGTAACGCCTCAACTGTTTTAGGATTATTTAAATATCCATCCGTAGTAAGACCATCTTCTGAAAGTACATTTGAGTTATTTGTCCAAATAATTGGTGCAAGGTAATACATCGCTATCTCGTATCCACCTTTAACTATATCTCCTAATGCAAAGCTAACTGGAAGTTCTATTTTTCTTACCACTTCAGTATCTTTAAATTCTGGATTTGATTTTAAATCTTTAACTGCTGAAGAGACTTTATAGAAATCATCCCACGTCCAATCCGCTTCTGGTGACATTGGAATTATTGCTTTAACATCTTGAGGTAGCATATTTATTATCTCTTCATTATATAAAATGATAACTCCTGAATCTTGGTATCCTATTCCATAAAGTTTATGATCTATAGTTCCTTGCTCTTGAATAGCTTTTGTAAATCCTGATAAAAACTCTTTATTCATAGAGTTATCAAGTTGCTTTACTACACCTGCTGTTGCGTAAGAGGCTATATCTGGGCCATCTAATGTGAAGATATCAGGCATATCCGAAGCTGTTATTGCAGCATTCAATTTATCCATATATCCAGACCCTGCACCCGCTCTTGTAAAGTTTTGAATCTTTATAGGTAATTTGTCTGGAAAATTTTTATTGTACTCATCAGCTCTCGTTTGAAACATTCTTCCCTCTGGGTGTTCAGGTGATGCGTGAGTCCACACTGTAACCTCTTTATTTTTACTTTCTTTTTCACCACAACTCATAATCAATAAACTCATTGCTCCTAATAAAATTAATTTTTTCATAATTTTCTCCTTTATTAAACTTTTGTTTATTCTATATTTTTGATTGTTTGAAAAAATTTTCAAATTTATGAAAACGTTTTATTGAGATGAGTATAATATTTTTCAGAGAAAAAGTCAATTGTTTTTATTGTTTTTTCTTCTAATTTTAATCTTTTGAAACTGTTTAAGAACATTGTTATCAAAAATATTGATTTTTTTTTATTATAATGTATAATAGTTTATATGAAAACGTTCTCTAAAAGGAGTATATATGAAAGTAACAATGAAATTAGTCGCTGAAAAAGCTGGTGTCTCTCTTTCAACAGTTTCTAGAGTGTTAAACACTCCTGAAAGTGTTGATGATGAAAAAGTAAAAGTAGTTAGAAAATGGATCAAAGAACTAAACTACCAACCGAATCTAGCTGCGCAATCTCTAAAAAAAAGTAGCTCTTTTTTAATAGGAGTTTCAATTCCAAATTTAACAAATCCATATTTTATAGAGATTTTAGATTACTTGGAGAAAATAGCTACTGAAAAAGGATATAATCTTATTTTACACAACTCTCAAGGTAATCCTGAGACTGAGTTTGAAAATATAAATAACTTTATCAGAAGAAATGTTGACGGAATAATATTAGTTGCTAACTCTGTTGAAAATATAAAATATCTTAAAAATAGAAATATACCACATATAACTTTAACTAATCAATTTCCAGATACAAATAGTATCTCTACTAATCATAGATATGGTGGTGAGCTTGTTGCAAAACACTTTATCGAACAGGGAAGAATTAATCTAGCGTATATAGGGCCTGAAAATGATGAGAAGTATATTGGATTTCAAAGTGAGTTATACGAAAAGGGATTTGGAGTAGATGAAAATATGTGTATCTTCATGCCTAATACACCACTTTCAAATTTTGAAATAAAGAACTATATCAAGAAATTCTTAGGTACTTTATCTAAATATCCAGATGGATTTTTTACAACAAATGATACTGTAGCATACGAACTAGTTAAAGAGCTTGAAGCTCGTGATATAAATATACCAAAAGATACTATGATTGCAAGCTTTGATAATACAATTTTATCTCAGATTTTAAAAATTACAAGTGTAAATCAACCGATTCAAGAGATTGTCGAAAAGGGGTTTGAGATTCTTTTAAATCAAATATCAGAAGAGAGATTCTATCATTTTGGAAACTTTGAAATTTTACCATCTCTTGTTATACGAAGATCCACTATAAAATAATTTTAAAAAAAGACCAGAATTAACTTTCCTGGTCTTTTTCTAACTTTTCTAATGCTAATTCCTTCTTTTTGGCTTCGACCTCCACATCAAAATCTTGGAATAGCCATCCAAACTTCTGAACATCCTCTTCTGATATATAATCAGCATGAGATTTATCATTCTCAGACTCTTTTCCAGAAGAGATATGAGCGAGAGGCTTTCTATCTTTCCAAGTCGCCTTTACTCTTTCTATATCATACCCTTCACTTTTAGTAACCCTTGCGTGATGAACATCTAAAACCATTGGAATTTCTATCTCCTCACAAAGTTCTAAAACCTCATTCACCTTGTAATAGTGGCAATTCTCTAAAACTAAAATACTTTTTGTGTAATCATCTAAGTTTTTAAAAGTCTCGACAAACTTTTGAATCCCATCTTTTTTTCCAATATGTAAAACTAAATCACTTATTCCTGCTAACTTTGCAAAATCGGTTTGACTTTGCAAAATTTTTAAAGAGTTTTTTATCACACTTTCCGAATCACTATTTAAAACCACAAACTGATCTGGATGTATGATTAACCGAATCTTTGAACTCTGTTTTTTTATCTCTTTTAACTTTTTCAAAATCTCTTCATCTTTATTCCACTCCCAGCAATCAGGATAAGGAATCACCGACGATGACACTCTGTATATATAACCTTTAAGTCGACAAAACCTTATTGTTTCTAAAGTATAATCAAGATTGAAAAGTGCAGCCTCTCTAACCTTTTCTAGATTGAAAGCCTTTAAAGATGCCACACCTTTTTTCATCCCTTTTCCATCTAACATACAAACTAAGCCTAGCATTTCACCACCATCCTTTAGCAGTTTATACTAGGCTTAACCTTTAAATCTTTTCTATAATTTTCTTATTCAAACTCACCTTTCAAAAATTCACTTAAACTATGTTGAGAAGGTCTCTTAGATATCTGTTGAAGGTAATTTTTATCTACTAACGAATCTAGATGTTTTTTTAGAGTCAATTTACTTTTTATTGGTAAATACTCTAAAATTTCAGAATCTTTCATATGAGATCTCTCTGCAAAAATATAATCTTGAACATATATCGATAAAATCTCACTTTCTATCTCTGTTAAACTACAATCTTTTATATACTGAAATGCAAATTCTAACTTCACTATATTTTGATTTAGCATCTCTATTATACTTTCTTGACCTTTCAAAATAAATTCCAACATACCTTTTACAAAAAACGTTACTTCTCCACAATTTCTAGGATTTGAAACATCTAAAAACAGCTTTGAATATCCATCTTTATCAGAAAATATTGCATACGAAAGAGAAAGTGCTGTAAAAACATCAGTTTTTCTTGCCAAATACATCGAAAATAGCAATCTTCCAAAACGTCCATTCCCATCGTAAAACGGATGAATAT
>JBOFRT010000268.1:0-1061 GCA_051651165.1 Cetobacterium sp. | reverse complement strand
TATTAAAATTTATAGTTTCTAAAGAGGTTTCATCTAAATAACAATGTCTCCATCCTAACCACATATTATTAGTAGTAAATCCAAATTCTTTTAAACTTCTATTTAAATATTGTTTATCTAAATTTTTATTAGAATTCCCATCTTTATCTATAACCCTTAATCCCAAATAAATATTATGATCAACTTCTATTCTTAAATATAACTTATTACCATCTTCTAATTCTTTAATTTCATACATTATTCCATAAAATCTTTTATTTGTTGAAGTTGTATAAAATTTATTTACTTTATCTAAATCAAATTTAGTATTAAATTCATCTTCAAATTTAACTTCTTTTAAATTTAGTTTTTCCATTTCTACTTCTAACTTTTCCCAAAATCTATATTGTAAAACTCTTTTGATTTCTAAAAGAATATCTGGTATTAAATAGGCTGCAGATAGATATTTTTCCTTTGAAAGTATCATCTCCTTTAGTTCATCTATCATTTTCTTCTCCCCTTTACCTGTTAGTTTTTCTAAAAGTTTTTTATACTGAATCAAAGTTTCTCTTAAACTTGGAACCGCAGCAACCTCTTTTATACATTTCTCTATCCAAGAGATTATATGCTCTTTATAAGATAGCTTTATAACTTCCTCATCTTGAATGCAGCCTAAACTATAATTAGAAGGTGTCTCTCCAGCTAAAGTTAAATAAATAATAGTTATTTCATCTTTGGAATATCCCTCTTTTTTCATAGCCTCTACATATTTTTGAAGTTGTTGCCATTGATCTCCAGCATCTATTTTATTTTCAATAATAACTGCTCTTTTAAAGCTTTTAGAATTAATTTTTAATAGAATATCTATTCTTCCATTATCACTTGCTCCATATTCTAAATAAATGTTTTTATTTATCTCTCCATCTATTTTAATCTCAATAGCTTCTAAAAAAAGCTTCAAGAAAATATCTCCGAAACTTTTATTTTTTAAAAGTTCTCCTATAAATTTAGAATGCAAATTTACTTCATCTCTTTCATTTCTCAAAATAGAAAAAATATTAAACTCATCTTCAAAGCTATGT
>JBOFRT010000267.1:0-1452 GCA_051651165.1 Cetobacterium sp. | reverse complement strand
GATAGAAATAATAAAAAAATCTGTGGAAATTGCAGAAAAAGCTTTAGAATTAACAATTCCTAAAATCAAAATTGGAGTAAAAGAGAGTGAGATTGCAGCAGAGCTAGAATATCAAATGAGAAAATTAGGAGCTTCAAAGCCATCTTTTGACCTTATTGTAGCATCTAATGAAAGATCAGCTTTACCTCATGGGGTAGCTAGTGATAAAAAAATAGAGGAAGGTTTTTTGACAATAGATTATGGATGTTTTTACAAAGGATATGCTTCAGATATAACAAGAACATTTTATGTAGGAGATAATCCCTCAGAAAAACATTTAGAGATATATGAAATTGTAAAACAAGCAAATGAAAAAGCAATAAAAGAGGTTAGAGCAGGAATTTCAGTTCATGAATTAGACGCAGTAGCTAGAGATTTTATTAAAGAAAAAGGGTATGGTGAATACTTTGGTCATGGATTAGGACATGGTATTGGACTTCAAATTCATGAATATCCAGGAGTTTCTTTTAAGGCAGAGGATAAAATATTAAAAGAGGGAATGGTAATAACAATTGAGCCTGGAATTTATCTTCCAAATTTTGGTGGAGTAAGAATCGAAGATGATATTTTAGTAAAAAAAGATTCTTATGAAATTTTAACATCATTGGATAAATCATTTAAAAAAATTAAATAATGTATAAAATAATATAAAAAATACAAAAAATGTTCGTAAAAAGTACTAATTGCAGAACAATATATATTTTTTTTATAAAAAATATATAAAATTAATCTTGTTAATTTTATATAAAATATGGTATCCTTTATCTATAGTAGAAAGTTTATTAATCATTTTATAATAAAATGAAAATAAATTATCAATATGGAGGGGAAAATGGAAGCTGAATTAAAAAAGAACGAACTTAATAACAAGAGTTTTATTGACAAATTCTTGAACATAATTGAAAAGGGAGGAAATGCCCTACCACATCCAGCTACACTTTTTGCAATATTAGCTGTAGTAGTTATTATTATATCTGGAATAGGTGGAGCTTTAGGTTGGTCTGTTGATTTCGTTGGAATTAATAGTAAAACAATGAAGACAGAAGAGATGGTTATATCAACAAAATCTCTAATGACTAAAGAGGGAGTAAACTATATATTTACATCTATGGTTAAAAACTTTACTGGATTTGCACCTTTAGGGACAGTGCTTGTAGCAATAATTGGAATAGGGATTGCTGAAAGATCTGGATTAATGGCAGCAATATTAAAAAAAGTTGCATTATCTACACCTAAAAAATTAGTAACTGTAATGGTTATTTTCTTAGGAATTATGTCAAACGTAGCATCAGATGCAGGATATGTTGTATTACCACCATTGGCAGCATTAATCTTCTTATCATTTGGAAGACATCCAATTGCTGGATTAGCAGCAGCAAATGCTGCTGCTAATCCAGCAATTGGAAGACATCC
>JBOFRT010000266.1:0-14799 GCA_051651165.1 Cetobacterium sp. | reverse complement strand
ATGCAAGAGTAGAGTAAAGACTAGGACCTGCATGGCCTTTAGATAAAACTAGAAAATCTCTATCTAAATTTTTAGGATCTTGGGGATTAATCTTCATATTTGAATATAGTACCGCAAGAGTTTCTACAATGGACATAGCGCCACCAATATGTCCAAAACCTCTATTTAAAAGCATTTTTAATGTCTCTTTTCGAATATCTTTAGCAAACTTTTCCATTTGAATAATATCGCTCATAAAAACCTCCTATTTAATCTTTTTCAAAAAATTACAGGTATATATAGTATAGTTCTATGAAATCTATAAATAACCTACAATTAAATTAAAAAATATTATCATATAGTTATTGGGACAGAGTCAGTATTTTTTTTGAAAATAGAAGAATTTTTTTTGAAAATAAAATAGCTAAAAATACCAACTGAGAGATTACTTAAACACATAGCATACCAAACAGCATATTCATTTATATTAAATTTAGAAAGGATTATAAATAAAGGAAGACGAACACCCCAAAGTCTAAAAATACTTATAAAAAGAGTTAATTGAGTTTTTTTTATTCCTATGAAAAATCCATTATATATTTGAGAAATACCCCAACCTAAAAGAGAAATAGAAATTATTTTCATAAAAACAATACTATGCTTTAATATTGAAGGATCTTTTGTAAATATTAAAGCAATACTCTTGCTTAGAAAAAATATACCAAGAGCCCCAATAGTTGAAATAATAATTCCTAATTTGATAGTTTTATTTAGTATATCTTTCATTCTATTGACATCATTAGCTCCATAACTTTGACCAATAAGTGTTGTCAAAGAAGTGGCAACAACACTAACAGGTATAAAAAAAATACTATTTACTTTATTTCCAATTCCATAGGCGGCTAAAACAACAGTTCCATATTCACGAACATAGGAGTTAAGAATAACAAAACCTAAGGAAGTAGTTGCTTCAGAAAGAGAGGCAGGAAATCCAACTTTAAGAAACTCTAGTGTTTTTTTCAAGCTAAAAAAAGATTTTGAAAATTTATAATTTAAGCTATTTTTTGAATAGAGACAATCATAAATACAGTATATAGCTCCAATAAATTTAGCTAAAAAAGTTCCCCAAGCTGCTCCTGAAATACCAGCATTAAAATTAAAAATAAAAATAGGAGTAAAAATCATATTTGAAATTACCGAAAGGGAAAGAATTGTGGAGGCTTTTAAATTTTTTCCTTCGGCTTTTCTTAAAGCTGAATAACATGTAATTATAAAAGTAAACGGTGTTGCTAAAAAAATAATTTCCATATATTTTTTACACTCTTCAAGTAGTTCTCCTTGAGTTCCTAAGACTATAAGTATTTCTTTTGTAAAAAAATAACAAAATGTTCCAATGAAAATCGAAAGAATTATTCCCATATTTAGGAATTGCTGTACATTAGCGTCAATCTCTTCTTGAATTCCTTTACCAATAGAGATAGAAATTAAAGAAGTTCCAGCTACACCAAGTCCATGACTTAAAGAGAAAATAAGATTTATTAAAGGCCACGAATATGTAATAGCTGCAACTTGAATACCTCCAATTTTTCCTAGAAAAAAAGCATCAGTTAAATCGTAAATTCTATTTAAAATATTACTAAATAATAGAGGTGTGGCTAAAATAAAAATCAATTTATAGATATTTCCTGTTAAAATAGTATGTTTATTTATAGTCATTTTCATTAAATATTATCACCTTTTATTCCTTTGAGTTTAGTAGAAAAGAGGTGGAAATATTCCACCTCTTCTAAATAAATATTATAGATATGCTTGTCCACCATTAATTTGGATAACCTCGCCAACTAAATATGATGCTTTTTCTGAAACAAGGAAACTTATTATATCAGCAACCTCTTTAGATTCTCCAAATCTTCCAATTGCAATACCAGATTTCCAAGATTCCATAATATCTTTATTAGTAGCACTATGAAAAGCAGTATCGATAGTTCCAGGAGAAATTGCGTTAACTCTTATACCATATGCAATAAGTTCTTTTGCCATAGATCTAGTCATAGTTAAAACAGCACCTTTGGCAGCTGAATATACGCCTGCTCCAGGACCCCCACCATTATATGCAGCTATAGAAGTATAGTTAATTATAGAAGGAAGGTTTTTACTATTTTTTAAGTACGGTATTGCAGCTCTAGTAACAAAAAGAGTCGAATCTAAGTTTAAAGCCATAACTCTTCTATAGAACTCTGTAGTCATTCCTTCAAATTTTTCTCTTCCACCAAGACCACCAGCATTATTAATAACTGTATCAATATGGCCATAATTAGTTCCAATTTCATTTACCATTTTATCAACTGCCTTTTCATCTGTAACATCACAGATGTATAATTCAGCATCAATACCATTATTTTTTAAGTCTGTCACTACTTTTTGTCCCTCATCTTCTAAAAGACCATTTAATATAACTTTATATCCCTCTCTTCCAAGAGTTTCAGCCACAGCTAATCCAATTCCTCTAGTTGCTCCAGTAATTAATGCAATTTTATTTTTCATTTTACTCCTCCATTATCCATATATTTTTAAAAATCTCTTGATTTTTGTTACTTCTAACAATTATAGTTGTTCTAAATTTATTAGCGGGGTTATCATATGATTTTGCAATGTAAACCTCTTTATTCGAGGTATCTAATATATTTTTAAGATTCTTTCCATAAAAATCCCAATTAAAAATTATAGAGTCTTTAGGTTCAAATTTATTAATCTCTTTTAAATGCTGATATCCATTTTTATCAAAAATAATATTATCATTAGAGAATTTAGCAGATATATCTTTTAATAAAACTTCTGACTCAATATGGAAAATCCAATCTTTAGTTTTATTATCATCTGTGTTAACTCTAAATTCATCAGTGAAACCATTATCATTTAAAATAATGTTTCTTTCAAATTGAGATAAAGTATTTAAATATATAGAATTAGATTTTATACTAAAAGAGTTTTGGGTAAAATTTTTAATTTCTCCAGGTTCAATCATTTCATGGGATTTTCCATTTAAGATAACTGTATTATGTGAAAGAGATTCTCTATTCCATTCATTACAAATTGTAGAACCATATCCAGGATTAGATAGATCTCTAGTCAAAAATTTTCCATTTATACTAACTTCTATATTCATTTTATCAGGATGAGCATGACTTTTAGTTTGATGTCCTGATTTTGCAAAAATATTAACTTTGTTATTTTTTAAAATAACGTAGCTAGAATTATTAAATTTTTTAGATTTTCCGGGAGATAGACCTTTGTTTGATAAGTTTAAATCTTTAGCAAAAAGTAATCTCTCTAAAGGAATATAGTTTTTATAGTAATAGGGTTTAGATAAAGCTACATCAGTTCTTGGATCTTCATTTTTTTCGATAGTAGCTATCAAATCTAAAATTCTATCACCGTAAATTTTATAAGCAATATAATATATGAAGCTATAAGTTTTCAAGCCCAAATTAGGCCATCCATCATTTGGATTTGGCAATATTAAATTATCGAAAGCGTATTCATAAGGTGCTTTTAATATATCTAAAACCTTATCTTTAACTCTATCTTCTATATTGTAGTTATATAATTCTGCAAATAAAAGGAAGTTTACAACTCCTTCAAGAGCAAAATAGTTATAGTGTATGGAACCCTCATACCAAAATCCATCATCAGTAAAACCATTATCTATTTGATTTTTAATACCAAATTCTCCTAAATATACTTCATTTACTTTTTCGTTGTCTTCAGTTAAAAGAGCTACACTGGCAATAGCTGTTCCTATCCAAAGAGCGATATTATGAATTCTAACTCTTTGAGGGTTTAAGAGATTAATAGCTGGTTGGAAAAGATTTTCATTGATTTTGTCAATCCATTCAGGATTTAATTCGCTTTTTATTAAAGAAAGTGCATTAGTTATACGGATTAGCATAATAGCTTCATTGAGACCTTGAGGCATTATTTTAGAAGCTCCACCTACATCAATAGTTAAATTATCTACTATTTTTCCTTTCGCTTGAACTTTAAAATTTTTATAATTATCACTATAAAAATTTAAAATAGAGATTATATAGTTGAAAAATTTTTTGTTTTTAGTTTCTTTAAACAAGTAAGCTGCTTTTGTAAGTGAATACATAACATTATATCTGTAAGTATATGTCCAGCACTGATCATATTTTATTCCAGTATAAATTTTGCCACAAACAGAACAAACATGTTCATGAGGTTTTTCATAGTCAAAAATTAATGCTCCTCCATCAATATGACAAAAATAATCATGTCCCCAACCACTAAGTTTTTCAGGTGAGTCAGAAAAATTTTCTAAGAAAAAGTCAATTTCTTTTTCCATATCTTTTTGCATATTTAAAAAATCTTGATTTTTAATATTCATTGGTAATCACCTTTCTTGTAAAAGTTGTTTTTTCTCCCTTATAAAGAGTATTATTTTTATACTCTAAATAAGTGCATTCTGAAGCTAATAAAGTTAAATTTTCTTTTGTTTTCTTTAAAACTAAAATTTTAGCATCTGTAGAAATATTTTCTATATCTATCTTAGTGTTTCTATTAAAATAAAAATATTCATTGTAGTCCTCATTTTCTATAACTACTGTATCTAAATTTTGAGTATGACTGTGAGCAATCTTCAGTGAACTATTTTTTAATGAATTTTTTATATCCAAAAGATTTATAAAGGTTATACTTTTCTCAGGAGCTACATTTGATAGTTTAATTGTTTTCATATTAGTTTCTCTAAATTTATCAGGTTCTTGTGTTGTCATAACAGCTTTGACATAAGTATCATAAAATAATTTTGAAGTTTCAGTAGGAGTAAATGTATAAATATCCATAGATCCAGGACCGTTTAAAATTTCAATTTTATTCTCTTTAAATTTTCCTTTGACATCACTATGAAGTAGCCAAGAGTACGTATGAGGAATATTTGAATTTAACTCATCAATTATATAGAAATATCGTTCTCCCGTGTTTAAAATATGTCTTTTAAACTCTTTTAATTGTAAGAGTTTCTCATATGATTTTGCACTTTCTCCTACAGCATATGTAAAATTATTTTCGTTGATAAATGTTTTCATCTCTCCAACATCATTAAACTCAGTTTCTTTCCAAATGTTATTTTGATTTTCAGAGATATAACCACTATTATCTACTAAAATAGTGTTATGTTCGCAAGCTTTAACATCTCTATTGTATCCATCATCAACTGCCAAAAAGGATCCATGCCCATGGATAATAAAACTATTATTATCAGGGTGTTGGTGACTCAATCCTCTAGTTTTCCACCCTAAAGTTTTGTCTAGTTCCCAAGATTTATTCCATTGTTTTTTTCCACCAGGAGCTCCACATTTGAAGGAAAAACTTATTCCATCCTCTTTCCAGTTATTTTTTATAACAACTAGACCTAAATCTTCCCAATACTTAACAAGAGGTAAATCATTAAAATTGGACGTAGCAATTTTAGGATTAAACCAAAGTAGTTCTAACCAAGCTTCGGGTAAAATTCCAGGTTTTATTCCAGACTCATATTGTTCTCTAAATAAGAACTTATCAACTACTAATTTACCTAAATTCTGAGCATAACCGTTATTGTATTCAGATGCTACCTTAAAATATATAGCAGGACTATGACCACTTCTTCTATCATGACAATCACCAAAATTTATTATTTCTTCTAAGTTTGGAGTGGATTGGTATAATCTATAAAAGAAAGTATTTTTTAAAAAATCTGATTTTTCAAAAAAATTTATATTTTCTCTTTCTTTTAGAAGATGAGCATATATATAAAGCCATATAACTCCATATCGCCAGTAGACAACTCCTTCATAATCACTACCATCTTCTGGCATGTATGAAAAAACTTTTGAGAAATTATTTTTTGAGTATTCAATCCACTCATTAGCTAATGGATATTCATCTTTTAAGGCGTATCCAGCAGCAGCTAAGCCAGTAAAATTAATCCAGTTATGATTTTGCCAGTAATTTGTACTCCAACCTTCTCCAACTGTTTTTAGAGAAAAATCATACATTCGAGTTCCTTGTAAAATTAATTTATTTTTTAATTGTTTTTTTTCATTGTCATTTAAATCATCTTTCAACCAGTCGTAACATAATGCATATCCAAAAAGAAGCCACGAAGCACTCAAATCTACATCAACAAGATGAGCATGCCCCCAGTGAGAGTAGTTAACTCCTGTAAAAATCCATTTTTTAGCGTCCTCTAAATAGTGATTCTGCTTTGTTAATATAAAAGCTAAAGATAAATTTAAGGCTCCCATACTCATAAAGGTAGAGCTTCCTTTAGGATGCTCTTCGGTTAGATTAATTTTTTTGTACAATGAACATTGTTCGTAAAGTCTTTTGAATAAGAATTCTTTTTCTTCTAATATAGATTCTTTTAAATTGGGTAACTTATTTCCTAGAAAAATATATTTTTTAGTGTCCATTACTCTTTAACTCCTCCCATCATAATTCCTTTGTTAAAATATTTTTGTATAAATGGATAGATTATAACAACAGGGATAATAGCAATTACGATAATAGCATAAACTAATGTTTCAGGAGAGTGAGATCCAGATTGTAAGGCTAATTCAGTAGCTTCATCTCCTAAATTCATCTCAACAACCATCTTTTTTAAATAAACTTGAAGAGGGATTTTACTTTCATCTTTTAAAAGCACCATACTCCAAAAGTATCCATTCCATCTGGCTATTGCATAGAATAGAGCGACTGTAGTAAGAGCAGATTTAGAAAGAGGTACATATATTTTAGTCATAATATCAAATTCGGTAGCACCATCAACTCTTGCTGCCTCTTCTAAAGTTTCAGGAATACCTCTTTCAAAATAATTTCTTAATAAAATTATATTGAAAGAGTTACAAGCAAAGGCTATTAAAATACCTAGTCGAGAATTTAAAAGTCCTAAATCTCTTAAATTTAAGTAAAATGGAATCATTCCAGCGCTAAACCACATAGTAAAAGCAATGAACAGATTAAGGAATTTACGCCCGATTAATCTAGGTTTAGATAATGCATAAGCACCTGTAATTGTAAAAACCATACTAATTGCAGTTCCTACTATTGTATAAAAGAAGGTATTTGCATATGAAGTCCATAATAAAGAGTCTGAAAAAATTTGTTTATATGCACTTAAAGTTAATTCTGTTGGGAAAAAGACAACTCTTCCAGAAGCAACTGCTGTCCCAGAACTCAATGATGATGATAAAACATAGATAAATGGATATGTTGTAGAAAAAGCAAATAATCCAAGAAGAATTATATTTATTTTTCCTAATATTTTTTCTGTTTTAGAATAAAAATCTTGCATAATTAATCTCCTCCTACCATAATGAAGTTTCAGTTAATTTTTTACTTAATCTATTTGCTAGAAATACCAAGGTAAAACCTATAATAGCATTGAATAGCCCTGCAGCAGTAGCTATATCATATCGAGCTGATTGTAAACCTGTTCTGTAAATATATGTACTCAAAACATCAGCAGTTTCGTATGTTGCTGGTTGATATAGTAAAAGAATTAACTCATAACCAACATCTAATAGTTTACCAATTCTCATAATAAACATAATAACTATAGTTGGAAGAATTCCAGGTATACTTACATGCCAAATTTGTTGTAGTCTAGAAGCACCATCTATTCTAGAAGCTTCATATAAAGAAGGGTTTACTCCTGCTAAAGCTGCTATATATACAATAGAGCCAAAACCAGCTTCTTTCCAAATATTGGTTCCAATATATATACTTCTAAACCACTCTGGATTTATTAAAAAATATGTTTTTTCAAGACCAACCATTGATAGCAAAATATTTATGATACCGTTTGAAGGTGCTAAAAAGTTTTTAACAATACCTGCAATTACAACCACTGAAATAAAATGTGGTAAATATGTTAGAGTTTGAACTCCCCTTTTATACACCTCATTTTTAACTTCATTAAACATAAGAGCTAATATTATAGGAATAGGAAAACCAACTATCAAACTAGTGAAACTAATTAAAAATGTATTTTTTAAACTTCTTAAAAAATATGGACTTCCCATAAATTCTCTAAAGTTATCAAAACCAACCCAAGGACTAGCTGAAATACCTTTAAATATAGAGAATTTTTTAAATGCTATTTGTAATCCATACATAGGTTTATATAGAAAAGCGATATACCAGATAATTAGGGGAATAACTAATACATAAAGCATCCAATCTTTTTTTAATGTTCTCACAAGTTGCTGACTTTTAGTTAATTTTTTTTTTGTATCCAGAGATTCGAATTCTGTATTGAAATCTGATTCTATTATTCCCACTCCTTCATTTCCATTGATATTTTTATATAATTTTTTTGAATTTGTTTCCATAACTACCTCCTTATTTTGTCATTCTTAAAAATATGTTACTAAAAAAAAGATGGTTTTGTCTATAATTAAGAATTAATCATCTTTTTTTAAACATTTTTAATATAAAAAAATTAAAAAAAATTAAGAAAATTATATATTAAAATTTAATTATATACAAAAGATTAAAGTATAGATGAATGTATAATCATACAAACAACACATGAATAAAAGAAAGAATAAAAGAAGCAGGGGGAAGTATTGTATTCTTAAAACTGAAAAGATAATGTATGTTTTAGAATATATATTAAAATTAGATTAGTTATTTTTTTACGATATATTAAATAGTTATATAGTCAACTAATTAATTTTATGGACAAAAATAAAATAAAAAGTTAAAATATATTACATAAAATTATTAAAAATGGGGGGGAAATGGTTTCGAAAAATAATACTTTAAGAAAAAAAATTTTGAAATGTACTGTGTTTTTAGCTATTTTTACATATTTATTAATATCTTTAAATGGGTATCATGCTTATATTTATTCAGAAAAAGAAAAAAGAGAGATGATTATAACCGAGCAAAAATTATCTATAAATAATAAATTTAAAGGTATAGAGAAGTATATATATATATTAAATTCAAGAATAAAGGAAGTTGAAAAATATAATGAAAGTTATCCCATCTTTTTACTTAAACTTCAAAACTTGATAAAAGATATAAGTATTTTAAATATAGAACAAGGAATTTCTTTAAATATTTTAAATATAGAAAAAAATCAAGTAATAACAGCTTCACAAACATTACCTAAAGATTATTTTTTTAAAGAAATTTTTAATGTTAATCCAAATAGTTTTAAATTAGATGAAGTAAACATTCTAGTAGATAATTCTGAAATAGCAATAATAAAATCTTTAGGGAATTCACAGAAATATAAAGTTATTTTAAGAATAGCTAAAAATTTATTTTTTAAAACAAGCAGGGAAGAAAGTAGTTTTTTTATAAAATCAAGGGGGAAATGGATAGGATTAGAAGATAAAGAATTTAAAGAAAAAAATGAGGGGATCATTTTGGATTATAGAGAGTTTGATAATACTAAATTTCTTTTAGTTTTAAAGAGGAATTTCTCTAAAGAAATGATGGGGATATTTAGTTGGTTTATTTTACCAATAATTCCAATATTAGTTATTTATTTAGGTATTTATAAATTGATATTAAAGGTTTTTTATAATCCATTAAAAAAAATAGTTCAAATAAGTAATAAAAATGCCTCTGAAGATATAAATATAATAGACTACTTAGAAAATACTTATTTCGAGATAGAAAAAAGAAATACATTTTTATCAGAGCAATTAAAAAAGAGCGAAGAAAATTTAAAAGAAGCTATTATAAGAAAAGTTATTTTAGGATTGGGAAGGGTTGAAGATTTATATGAATATTATCCTGATAAAAATAAAAAATTACAATTTGGAATTATAAGTATAACTTCATATGAAGAAAACATAGAAGATTTCTTGTACAAAATATCTAAAATAGCAATAACGTTGAAATCAATTTTTGAAATGGAAGTTATTCCAGTAAATAATGGAGAGCTCTTTTTTATAAATAAAAATAATATTATAAAGGAAGAGTTAGAAGGGAAAATTTTAGATTTAGAAAATGAGATACAGGGAATTAATATATTTTGTTTTAGAAGTTTAAAAGATTATAGAATAATAGATTTAGAAAATAAATACAAAGAATTTTCAAAAAATATTAATTATAAAGAAAAATTTATAGCTAAAGTAATAATCGATGAAGATGATTTAAAGAAATTAAATAGCAAATATTCATATTATTATCCCGTAGATATTGAGCAAAAAAGTTTTTTGAGAATAAATAATTTAAATTTACAAGGTGTTTTAATTCTATTTGATGATCTTTTCCAAGAAAATTATGTTAAACGTAGATTAGAAGGGGAAAGTTTAGCTAGATTTAAAAAATCTGTAGTAAATAGTTTAGATAGGATTATAATGCAATTTGAATTATCATATCTTATAGAGAAAGACTTCAAACTTTTTTTTGAAAAAAGAGATATGCTTATTAATGGAGAATTTAAAATACAAACTTTTCAAATCTTAGAAAAAATAGTTCAAAAAGTTAAAATTATAAAGGGTAATAATGATGATTCTATTGAAATGAAAATGAAAAAATTTATAGAGGATAATTATAGTCGGGAGATTTCATTAAATGAATTTGCAGAATATCTTGGATTTACACCTCAATATGCAAGTAATCTTTTTAAAAAAATAAATGGAGAAAATTTTAATATTTTTGTAAATAGATACAGAATAAAAAAATCAATTGAAATATTTAATGAAAATAAATCACAACTAAAGATAAAAGAATTAGCTGAGAAAGTTGGATATACAAGTTCTATAACATATATAAATAATTTTAAAAAAATACATAAAACTTCACCAGGGAAATATTTTGGAGTTTTAGATATCTAATATTAGATTAAATTTTAATAATAAAAAATTAAAAAACAAAAATAGTGTTTTAATTTAAATTTGATGCTATTTTTGTTTTTTTAGTTTAAAAATTAAACATTAATTATCAAATATAGACGAGAAATGTGTTTTTGTAGTATTGTTTATTATCAATTTAACAATGGGAGGTTTAAATGTTTAGAAAGAAAAATTTAAAAATGTATTTAACTTTATTAATGTTTAGTCTTTTTCAAAATGCTTCAGCTAAAAATTTTGATGCGTATGATCCTGTAGAAAATTTATCAAAAAAAGAGATTAATATTAAAAATATTTTAAAGAAAGATTCAAAAGTATTACTTGAAAATTTAAATAATATAACAGAAAATGAAGTTTTGGAAATTGAAGATGGAGAATATTCTGATTTAGGCATAATAAATATTTTGAAGGATGGAATAACTATAAGGGCTAGAAATCCAGGAAAAGTAATATTTTCAGGGATAATACAACTTAATTTTTTAGGTAACAATAATACTTTTGAAGGAGTTATTTTTACAAATGGAGGCCCTGCTCAAAATGAAGGAGCAATAGTTTTAAAAGGCAATAATAATGTTGTTAAAAATAATACTTTCTATAAATTTAATAAACATAAATATGAAGCAAATGAAAAAGGAGAGTTTAACTCAACTAGATGGATGACAGTTGGTGGAAAAAACAATATAGTTTCAGACAATAGATTTGAAGGAAAATATAAAAGAGGAACACTACTAGTTGTTAATAACTCTCCAGAATATGACAATCATATTTTGGTAAGAAATATATTTAAAGATCATACTCCAAATTTAGAAGGAGAGTTTAAAGATGAAAAAATGATTAGAATAAACTCTAATGGATGGGAAGCACTTCGAATTGGAGACAGTAAAACATCTTTGTTACCTTCTGGAACTGCTTTAATTTACAATATTTTTGATAATATGGATGGAGAAACTGAGCTTGTATCTGTTAAGGCCTGTGATACAACTCTATTTGGAAATACCGTTATTGAAAGTGCCTCGATGATCTCCTTAAGACATGGTAATAATAGTGTTATTGAAAATAATGTTATTTTAGGAAATGGAAAAAATATGACTGGTGGAATAAGATTTTATGGTGAAGATCATATTATTAGAAATAATTATATTGAAAATGTCACGGGTGTTGGAAATACAAGAGCAGGAATAGCTTTTAATACAGGGGTAAATAATGTAGCAGAAAATGAAAAGCTAGATAATAAAATAAAGGGGAAAGAATTAAATAAACAGTGGACTCCCAAAAATATTTTATTAGAAAATAATACAGTCATAAATTCAAATCAGAATATAATGTATAGTGATAAAGTTCATAAAGTAAGTCTTTTTGATGATTCTAAAGTAGAAGTTATATATCCAGCTTTAAATATGACATTAAAAAATAATTTATCCTATGCAAACAAAGATGGTAAAAAAGCTTTGGTAGGAGCTGGAGAAGAAAGAAATCCAATTAATACAAAATATATAAATAATATATTTTATGGACCAATAGAAAAGGTAAATAATGCTCCTGAGCTATTAACTGAAGTAGAAGTGTCATTAGAAAATAAGAATGGAATTTTAGAGTTTTCTAAAGAGAATATAGGTGCGAAAAATCTTAAAGTTTTAAAGGAGTCTATCATCGGACCGAGCTACATCATAAATTTTTAAAAACTTTCTTTTCATAGTATATTGTATAGAAAAACAGAGAATCTTCTTTAGAATTTTCTCTGTTTTTTTTGTTTTATTCCTTTATTAAATCATTAGTTGGTAATGTTTCATATTTTCCTGCCTTTACTAAAAGAGATCCTATTACAATCATAATAATACTCATTGATATATATATAATTTTTCCATTTAGGTCTTTTGGAATTAAACACATAATAGAAAGAGCCATTCCAAAAATTTGTATTAATCTTCCTAAAATCATTCTTTGTTTATAATCTGTTTCTTCTGGAAATTCATCACTTATAACGGGAGTTTCTACATTAGAGAAAAAGTATCTAATTTCTTTTTCTCTTTCTTTTGAAAGTCTCTTATAAAAGAATTGTGAAACAATAAAGAAACCTCCGGTGATAAAGATGTGACCTATAATTCCTAAGGTAACAGTTAAATCAGAAACTTCTCTTTTTGAAAGTGGTTCTACTAAATTAAACAAGTTCTCTATCATTGAAGGTTTAATAACAAAAGATACACAATAAGAAACGATTATTCCTACCAATACTGTGCCCCAAGCTGCCCAATCAGGAGTTTTCCTTATAAAAAATCCTAATAATGCTGGTATTAATAATGGAAAAGAAATTAATGTTCCTACATACATCATTGCATTAAATAAGCTTAAATGCTTTAATGAATTTAAAAATAATCCTGTTCCAATTATAATTACTCCAAAAACTAAAGTTGCTACCTTACTAACTAAAAGAGCTTTTTTATCTGAGATATTTTTATCTATAAATATTGTATAAAAATTCTTAACAAAAATACCTGCATTCCTATTTAATGCTGAATCCATAGAAGACATAGTTGCCGCAAACATCGCTGACATCATAAGCCCAACCATTCCAATAGGCATCTCTTTTCTCATGAAAACCAAATATGTCGCATCTTTAATTTTATTTCCAAGACCAGTTACTCCCCAAGTTGCTGTATCTGGATAGTAAGCTGCAACAAACCAAGCAGGCATAAACCACATAATTGGACCTATAGCCATTAATAAACAAGCTAATAAAGCTGCTTTTTTAGCATTTTTGCTATCTTTTGCACATATATATCTGTATGAATCAATCATATTATTTGTACTAAAAAATTGTTTTGTAAAAATACATATAAACCAAGCTACAAATAAAAACCAATAATTCACATCTGTTCCTGCAATAGCATTTTCAGGCATTCCTTTTTCAAAAATAACTCCAACTCCTCCCGCTTTAAAAACTGCTACAACAGTTGAGATAAATGTAACTACCATAATTATAATCATTTGAACAAAATCAGAAGCTACAACTGCCCAAGATCCTCCAGTAACAGACATTATTAAAACTACAATACCTGTTAATATGATAGTTTGCTCCATTTCAACTCCAAATACTGCAGTCGTAAAGATAGCTAATCCATTTAACCAAATACCAGCCTGTAGTATACTTGCAGGAATAGTCCCCCAAGTGAATACTTGTTCGTTCAATTTTCCAAATCTTTGACGAATTCCTTCAATTGGTGTTACAACTCTCATTTGTCTAGATTTTTCTGCAAAAAATAAGTAGTTCATAAAATATCCTAAAGCATTTGCAAAGAATATAATTGCTACTGACCAACCATCTGTAAAGGCTTTTCCAGCTGCTCCTGTAAATGTCCATGCACTGAACTGAGTCATGAAAGCTGTAGATCCGACCATCCACCAAAGCATTTTCCCTCCTCCTCTAAAGTAGTCACTTGTTGATTTAGTAAAGCTTTTAAATAAAAAACCAATGGCAATTAAAAAAATAAAATAAACACCTACAACCAAAATATCAATCATTTTTACCTCCGTTTTGTTTTAATATCAATCAATAATACCTCTTTATTCTAAAATTTTATATAACATATAATTAAGAATTAAAATTGTTAAAATTCTTTAATCGGTTATCAAAGCAAATTAGTTATTAATAATACTTTGTAATTAAATATTTTTATAAAGTGTATTTAATTATTAAAAATTAATAAAAAAAAAAATTAAATTTTAGATATATACTTTTTATATAAAAAAAGTTACTATTGTTTTATTTAAATACAAAAAAATGTATAGGAGGATTAAATGAGGTTAGATACAAGATATGCAAATCACCCAGAGGATTCAAAGCACTACACAACAGAGGAGTTAAGAAAGCACTATTTAATGGAAACAGTTTTCGTTGCTGATGAAGTTAACTTAATGTATTCTCATGTGGATAGAGTTATAG